>JBDKJR010000273.1:0-2660 GCA_039796515.1 Actinomycetota bacterium | reverse complement strand
GATATCGGAACGACGATCCGCTTGGCGCGATCGGCTATCGGCGACAACTCGAAGCACGTGCCCACCACAACACGTGGGACTCACTCGCCACCATCACCGCACCGACCCTCGTGTGCGGTGGCGTGTACGACGCCCAAGCGCTACCCCGCAACCATCGCGCCCTTGCTGCGCACATCCCCAGCGCAACGCTGCAGATGTTCGATGGAGGCCACGGGTTCCTCTTCCAGGACCCTGATGCGTGGCCGGCCATCCTCAGCTTTGTGAACGGCGTCTAGCCGGACGCTATTCAGCTCTTGGCGAGCGAGACAACCCACTCGATGTTGCCTGTCTCGCCCACTTCGACGAACGGCTTGACCGACGGGTTCTCGATATCCCAGTCGGCGAACGTGATCGGCATCGAGCCCAACACCTGGATCTGGCCACCTTGGAGGCGCGCCTGCATGTCGACCGTGACCGCCTTGGTGACACCGTGCAGCGTGAGGTCGCCCGACGCCTTGACAGAAACCTGCTCGCCCTCGGCCGGTACTGCACCGAAATCGATCGGTGCGGTCAACGCGAACGTCGCCTTGGGGAACTGAGTGGTTTCCAGGATGCGGCCCTGAACCTGACCATCGCGTCGATCAGAGTCTGACTTGAGCTGCGTGAGGTCGAACTCGAACGACGCAGCGCTCGCCTGCGTTCCGTCGATGGTGACCGAGCCCGTCACCGCGGTGGTGCGGCCGACACCCTCGGTTTCCTGACCCTGCAGGATCTCGGGAACCCGATAGCCGGCCTCACCGGATGCAACGGTCCAGGTGCCATCGACAATGTCTGCAGATGCAGCCGCATCGCTCGTACCCGACTGTGCTGCGGCAACCGTCGTCTCAACCGACTCGACTGACTCGGTCGCCGCAACCGTCGTGTCGGCCGACTCCTCGCTACTGCTCCCACAGGCAGCGAGGCCAGCTACCGACAGCACCGTCAGTGCAGCGATCGCCATGCGGCGACGAGGACGCGAAAGAGCAGATGGGCGTGGTGTTGGTGTCATGCGGGCCAGGCTGTCGGACCGTTCATGAAACCGTGATGAGACGACTTGTCACCTTCGGTGGCCGCTACGGAGTCGGCTCTCGAAGGTCTAACCACTACCGCACGCGTACGACACGCATCACATCTGTTGATCCGTAACCCGACAACGGGTCGCCGGCCAACACGAGCACATGATCGCTCGGCGCTGCCAGCCCGGCCTGAACGACACGCTCAACTGACTGCCACACCAACTCGTCGGTTGATCGATAGGTGCCAACCGTGATGGGGATTGCGCCCCACACCAGAGCAAGTCGGCGTGCGACCGATGTATCGGGGGTAGCAGCAACCAACGTAGCGAGCGGGCGGAAACGTGCCATCGCACGGGCTGTACGACCGGTCACTGTGCAGCACACGATCGCTCGCGCGTTCACATCGATCGCTGCTTGCCAGGCGGCCTTGGTCAGCGACTGCGTCACCAACAGCTCGCCCTCGGAGTCGTTCCGACGTTGAACACGGCCCAGGCGGGAACCCCACTGCTGGTACTGCGCCTCCTGTTCGGCCGACTGCACGATTCGGCCCATGGTTTCGATCACGAGCACAGGATGATCGCCGATCGCAGTCTCACCAGACAGCATGACCGCGTCGGTTCCGTCGAACACCGCATTGGCCACATCGCTCACCTCGGCCCGAGTTGGCGCCGGAGCCCGAACCATCGACTCGAGCATCTGCGTGGCCGTGATCACCGGGACGCCCGCCGCCACGCACGCCCGGATGATCCGCTTCTGCAGGTGGGGCACGTCCTCGAGAGGACAATCGATGCCGAGGTCACCTCGTGCCACCATCACTGCATCGGCCTCTTCAATGATCGACGCGAGGTCATCGACCGCACCGCGGGTCTCGATCTTCGCCACCAAAGCAGGGCAAGCGAGACCCGCAGCATTCAGCGCAGCTCTGACCTTCTGAAGATCGGCGGCGCGTCGAACGAACGACACCGCCAAGAAATCAACGCCGGCCCGTGCCATCTCGACAGCAAGCACCAGGTCCTCGTCGGTCGGGGTGGCGAGCTGCAGGCGATCCCCCGGCAGATGCACACCCGGCTTGCCACGCAGGCGACCACCCGTCCGCACGACGGCACGGACCTGCGTGTCGCCAACCTCGGTAATGCCCAGCGTGATGTCGCCATCGCCCAACGCCACCCGATCACCAACGGCAACGTCAGTCAGAAGGCCCGCGTACTCAACGTTGATTTGGGTGGAATCAGAGGGCTCAGAACCTGGCGTCAGCACTAACTCTTGGCCCGGCACAACGACGACGCCGGTCTCGCCGAACGACCCGGCGCGAATCTTCGGACCCGGCAGGTCGGCCAGGATCGCAACCGGTCGAGTGGCGGAGTTCCGCGCCCCCTGCACTCGGGCCAAGCGATCGAGATGGTCATCAAGCCCACCGTGCGACAAGTTGAGCCGAAACACATCGACCCCGGCGTTGATCAGACCGGCGAGTGTTTGGTGAGCATCGGAGGCAGGACCGACCGTTGCGACGATCTTGGTCCGATGGTTTTTGGGTTGCAATGTGTGCATATTACTTTCCGTCAGTTCTCGCCGAATCCCCTCGCGCCCAACACGCAGCCGCGACTACACCTGTTTCGAGACCTTCTT
>JBDKJR010000272.1:0-5040 GCA_039796515.1 Actinomycetota bacterium | reverse complement strand
GTCGACTGCACGGGCCCGGCGCCCGTCGTGCTGCGCCCCGGCTCGATCACGGACGACCAGATCGTGGCGGCGACGGGGCTCGCGCTCGGCGAGCGGGATGAGAGCATCCGCGTCAGTGGCTCGCTGCCGGCGCACTACGCTCCCAGCGCGACCGTCGTGCTCGATATCCCACCGCAGCCCGGCGACGGGTTCATCGCGCTGGGCGAGCACGCGACCCCCGAGGGAGTCATTCGACTCGCGGCCCCCGGCACGGCCGAGGAGTTCGCACGCGAGCTCTACGCGGCCCTGCGCGCCGCCGATGACGCCGGGCTCACGCGGGTTGTGGTGGCCTCACCCGAAGGCGCGGGCATCGCCGTCGCCATTCGCGACCGACTGCGGCGCGCGAGTCACGCCAGCGCCGAACGCTAAGTGTGCGTCGCGGGTTGGATCGCGCCGCACATGCAACGACCGGCTATTGGCGTTCGCCCGGCACGTTGGCAGAGCACCCGCGACGGCTGTCAGTGCACATTTTGAGCCACAGTAGGCTGGCGATTATGAGCGACCGCCGCGATATCGAGTGCTGGCTGACCGACATGGATGGCGTTCTCGTGCACGAGAACACTCCTCTGCCGGGAGCCGTCGACCTCATCGCCCAGTGGCGCGCCGCGGGCACGCCGTTTCTCGTGCTCACCAACAACTCGATCTTCACGCCGCGCGACCTTGCGGCGCGTTTGTCGGCGAGCGGGCTCGACGTGCCCGAAGAGTCGATCTGGACGAGCGCGCTCGCGACGGCAGACTTCTGCGCGAGCCAGATTCCCGGCGGGCGCGCCTTCGTGATTGGCGAAGCCGGCCTCACGACGGCCCTGCACGAAGCCGGGTTCATCATGACCGAGACCGACCCCGACTACGTCGTCGTCGGCGAGACCCGCAACTACTCCTTCGAAGCGATCACCAAGGCGATTCGCCTGATCGGCGATGGTGCGCGGTTCATAGCCACCAACCCCGACGCGACGGGCCCGAGCGCCGACGGCCCGCTGCCGGCAACGGGAGCAATCTCGGCTCTCATCACGAAGGCCACCGGCAAAGACCCCTACGTCGTCGGCAAGCCCAACCCCATGATGTTCCGCTCGGCCATGAACCGCATCGGCGCGCACAGCGAGAACACCGCCATGATCGGCGACCGCATGGACACCGACATTGTCGCGGGCATCGAAGCGGGCCTGCACACTGTGCTCGTGCTCACGGGCATCAGCGACGAGGCCGAGATTGCGCGCTACCCGTTCCGGCCCGACGAGGTTCTCGCGGGCGTGCACGAGCTCGTTCACGCGGCCCCGGTCGAGACCGAACTCTAAACGCGAGGGCTAGACCGCGGGAGGCGGAACAGCGAGGCTTCCGGTGAGCGGCTCACCCGACGAGCGGGAAACGAAGCAGAAGTAGTCCCGCTCGCCCGCATCCCACTCTTCTTCTGAGACCGGATACGCGCCCTGCACCTGCAGGTCGGTCACGGCAACCGCGACCGCAAGATTGAGCACGCCCGGCGCGGAGCACAACAACGACATCTGCGCCGCGAGTGCCTCTTCGCCGGGGTACGGTACCGAGTCCGTTGCCCCCTCGACGGCGGTCGAACCGTCGGTCGTGCCGTCGGTCGCCGCTCCCGTCGAGCCGGCTGGGGCCGGGAACGGAGCGCGCAGCACGAGTTGGCCGCCGTGTGGCACAGCGCAGTCCACGACCGTCACCTCCTCGTGCCAGGCGTCGACGAACGGCTCGATGCACTCGCCACCCCACAGCTCGTTCCAGCGGTACTCGCCCGGAGCGACAGGCCCGACGGGCCGCGCCTCGGCCGACGCGCTGGGGCTCGGACTCGCGCTCGCGCTCGGCAACGGCTGGGCGCCCGGTGCCGGACCCAACAGCATCGGGATGCGCGTGCCAACAAAGAACACGGCCACGAGAGCGAGCACCGCCACAAGTGAACCCGCGATCCACAGCAGAACCTTCTGCGTGCGTCCGAGAGGCTGCTTCTGGCCCCCCTCACCGGTGCCGTCTCCGTCACCGTCTCGACGCGATCCGCGTGGGACGACCGGAATCAGCGTGTCGTCGTACTCCTGAAAACTGTCGGTGCCAAAGAGCTCATCGAGCGCCCCGCCCTCCTCCGGCTGACGCATGAGTTCGGTGGCTGCCGTCGCCGGGGCCGCGATGATCTCGGAGGGCTGAGTGGGCTCGAGCTCGACGATGGGCGACAGTTGCGTCGGCGCCGGTTCGCTGACGGGAGGGAGCGTCGGGGGGTACGTCGGCGGGTGCGTCGGCGGGTAGCCCGGCGGAACGCTCGGCGGCACGGGTGGCGGCACGGGCTGCGGCGACACCGCGGCGGGCCAGGTCGGGGTCACGAGCGGAGGCGGCGGCGCAGCCTCGGGCCAGGTCG
Source organism: Actinomycetota bacterium (assembly GCA_039796515.1). Taxonomy (GTDB): domain Bacteria; phylum Actinomycetota; class Actinomycetes; order Actinomycetales; family Microbacteriaceae; genus Microcella. Next base: position 2,642 of record JBDKJR010000272.1, on the reverse strand, counting down.
GCGCGGCCGGCGGGTCGGCCGCAGGCCAGGTTGGGGCAGCAGGCGGCGCAGCTTCAGGCCAGTTCGGCGCAGCAGGCGGGGCTGCGGGCGGAGCGGCGGGCGGGGCAGCTTCAGGCCAAGTCGGCGCTACCGGCGGCGCTGCCGGCGGCGAAGCCTCGGGCCAGGTCGGCGCAGCGGACGGGGCTACAGGCGGCCACGTGGGCTGCGCCGGCGGAACAGGTTGCGCCGGAGGAACCGGCGCCGCCGGCGGGGCGGCGGGTTGCTCGGGCGCGGGCTCCGCCCCGAACTGGGCGCGGAACCACTCGTCGGCGTCGAAGCCACCCGTCTCGGGGTCGCGCTCGTCGCCGAGCTCCGTCATCAGGCGAGCCCCAGGTCGGCGAGCCCGATGGCTGCGCGGTATTCGTAGCCTGCTTCTTCGATCACGCGGCGAGCATCCGTCGCCCGATCGACAACCACGGCAACCGCCACGACAGTCGCGCCCGCGGCCTCGAGAGCACGTGCCGCGGTCAGCGGTGAGCCGCCCGTGGTGGAGGTGTCTTCGAGCACGATGACGCGCTTGCCCGCCACATCGGGGCCTTCCACCTGCTTGCCCCGGCCGTGGTCTTTCGGCGCTTTGCGCACGACAAAGGCGTCGTAGGCGAGTCCGCGGGCAGCGCTCTGGTGCAGCACGGCTGAGGCGATGGGGTCGGCGCCCATGGTCAGGCCGCCGACGGCCGCGATGTCGGGGATGTCCACGATGAGGTCGACCATGACCTGACCGATCAGGGGCGCCACGCGGTGATCAAGGCTGACCTTGCGCAGGTCGATGTAATACGACGCTTTCGCCCCGCTCGTGAGGGTGAAGTCGCCGTGGAAAACGGCCTCATCGCGGATGAACTGAATGAGCTGTGCGCGGGCGTCGGTCACAGCCTTCACTGTAGTTCGTAGGCTGGGGTCATGCGCATCGCCACCTGGAACGTCAACTCCATCCGCACCCGCTATGGCCGCGTCGTTGACTGGCTCGTCAATGCCGATGTCGACGTGCTCGCGATGCAAGAGATCAAGTGCAAGCCCGAGCAGTTTCCGCTCGAGGCGTTCGAGGCCGCGGGCTACGAGGTCGTGCTGCACGGCCTCAACCAGTGGAACGGCGTGGCGATCGCCAGCCGTCTGCCCATGACGGATGTCGAGGTCGGCTTCACGGGGCAACCCGGCTTCGCCAAGGGCCACGATCCTGATTCGGGCCAGGATGCCCCGCTCGAGGCCCGCGCGATCGGCGCGACCATCGACGACGTGCGCGTGTGGAGTCTCTACATTCCCAACGGTCGCGCCCTCGACGACCCGCACATGGACTACAAGCTGCGGTTCTTGCGCGCTCTCGCCGACGACAGCGAGCGCTGGATGCGCGAGAACCCCGGCGCGGCGCTCGCCCTCACGGGCGACTTCAACGTCGCCCCGACCGACGCCGACATGGGCGACCCGAGCTTCATTCCGGGCGTCTCGACCCACATTTCACCGGCCGAGCGCGAGGCGTTTGCCGCGCTCGAGCGCGCGGGACTCACCGATGTCGTGCGGCCCATCGTGCCCGAGGGCTACACCTTCTGGGACTACAAGCAGCTGCGGTTTCCGCGCGATGAAGGCATGCGCATCGACTTCATTCTCGGCTCGCCGGGCTTCGCCGATCGCGTGGTGGATGCCCGCATCGAGCGCGAGCAGCGCAAGGGCGACGCCCCCAGTGACCACGTTCCCGTGCTCGTCGATCTCGCGGGTGACGACGATGACGACGACCGGCCGATGATCTTCTAGCAATCCACCCGCACCACGCGCAGTAGGGTCGTAGATCATGAGCATCGACCAGTGGGCCATCAGTGTCATGGAGAGCCTCGGCGTGTTCGGCGCCGCTCTGCTCGTGGCGATCGAAAGCCTGTTTCCGCCGATTCCGAGCGAGCTCATCTTGCCGCTCGCGGGCTTCACGGCCAGTCGCGGCTCGTTCGATCTCGCCTCGGTCATCATCGCGACGACCGTGGGCTCGCTCGTCGGCGCCGTCGTGCTCTATGCGCTCGGGCGCTGGGTGGGGGTAGAGCGACTCAAGCGTGCTGCCGATCGCATTCCGCTCACGAGCGCGGCCGACGTTGAAAAGGCCATGGCATGGTTCCACCGCTTCGGCCCCGTGGCGGTGCTCATCGGCCGCTTCATTCCCATCGTGCGCAGCCTCATCTCGATTCCGGCGGGCGTTGACCGCATGCGGCTCTGGCTGTTCCTCCTGCTCACGACCATCGGCAGCGGACTGTGGAACACCCTCTTCGTCGTGCTCGGCTTCGTGCTCGGCGAGAACTGGGTCGTCGTTGAAGACATCGCTTCGCGATACAGCCGCATCGTTCTTGTCATCGCGATCGTCGTCATCGTGGCGTTCATCGTGTGGCGCGTCGTGCGCCTCGTGCGGCGTCGACGGGCCGCGGCGGTCGCGGGCACCGACACGAACGCCGAGACCGGCGCCGACCCGAGCGGCGACACCAACACCGACTAGCGCGGCGCGAGCAGGGCAGCGACCACCACGAGCGCGGGAACCGAGAGCACCGTGGTGATCAGCACGGCATCCCGTGCCATAACAACCGCGCGGTCGTATCGCATGGCGTAATTGAAGACGTTCTGGGCGGTCGGCAGGG
>JBDKJR010000271.1:0-5013 GCA_039796515.1 Actinomycetota bacterium | reverse complement strand
GCGGCCGTCACGGGGTTCTTTTTGCGACGCACGCGCGCGATGACGAACCAGGCAATGCCGACACCCCCGACCCCGAGCGCGATCGGCAGAATCGGGATGCCGCCGTCGGCAGCGGCATCCGTCGACGGGGCGGTCTCGCCGCCCGTCTCGCCATCGGTGGCCCCATCGGTCGAGCCGCCGGTTTCGCCGCCGGCACTCGAGGTGAGTGCCTCGGTGAGGCTGTCGGCGAAGGCGATGATGCCCTCGGCCCAGTTGTCGTCGCGCAACTGGGGAACGAGACCCTCGGTCTCGGCAGTCGCGAGTTGCTCGTCGGTCGCCGGAAAGTCTGTTCCGATGCTCGTGGCGAACTCTCGGTCATCGACCGCGATGGCGAGCAGGCTATCTCGGTCACCGAGCCCCGAGATTGATGCGGATTCGTCGGCCCAGGCGAGGGCGTCGAGCGAACCCTCGAAGCGATCGACCACCACGACGAACAGTTGGGCGCCGCCCGCGTCAAAGAGCCGATCGAGCGACGCTTCGACACGCGACAGGTCACCGTCGAGCACGCCCGTCTCGTCGAGAACGTAGGCGCCAGCGAGGTCGACGGGTGGCACGGCCGTCGCCGGCGCGCTCACCCCGAGAAGCAGCGCGGCCGCGAGTGCCGACACCGCGAAGGCCAGCATCGGGCGACGGGGTGATCGACGAGGTTCATGCGCCATGAGACTGCCCTTCGACGTCGGGGTGACCCACGCACGATCGCGGGAGGCGACGATGCGTGGTTCCGCGATTCTAGTCAGCCGCGGTATCGCGGGGGCGACGAGATTCTCGGGACCCTCGACGCGGGCCGGTCAATCGAGAGTGACCGGCTGCGGTGACGCGACGAGAACAAATGACTCGCCCGTCGACGGCACCGTTACCTCGAGAACCGCGATGGCCGAGAGAGTGCCAGCGGGCAGCGGGTCACCGGTGCAACTCCGCGTGCTGACCCGCAGCGGAAGCTCGAGTCGCTCGCTCGGTGCGAGGTCACGCGACTGCACGGTGCCGTCGCTCACGAGAGTGTCGGTCACCACGACGCCGCCCTGTTCGAGCACGCCCGTCACCTCTACGCCCGTGGAGATCGTGAGCGGCTCTGAGGAGCTGTTCGTCAGAACAGCAACGCCCACAACCTCGCCCTCGGCGCCCGGGCTGCTCGACGACAGGTCAATCGAGAGGGCCACGGCGCTGTGCGCGAAGCCCTCGGGCACCGCGGCGCCGCACGCGAGAACCGCGCCGGTGCGGTCACCGAGGGCCTCGGGTGCCGCGGGTTCAGCGAGCAGGTCGGCGCCGCCCGCTGACTCCACCGCGCCCGAGTCGGTCGACTCGCTCGCCGCGATGAGCGTGGGTGGAGTCACGGTCTGCAGCGCGAGGCCGCCGACACCGAGCGCCGCCACCACCGAGAGCGTGCCGACGGCCCACTGGCGCGGGCGGCGTCGGGCGCGGGCGGCGTGGGTAACGGCATCCACATTGATGACGGATGCGCGCGGCGCGTTGACCGCTGCATCATCGCGAAAGGCGCGACCCAGGTCGTCGAAGCTGCTCATGCGTGCCCCCTTCTGGGCTCGGAGAGAGCAGAGGAATCGGTGAGCGACGCCGCGAGCTTGGCGAGTCCGTCGCTCAAGTAGCGCTTGACCGCTCCCGCACTGATGCCCAGGTCGGCCGCGATGTCGTCGACTTTTTGGTCGCCGTAGTACCGCAAGACCACGCACGCGCGTTCGCGAGGGCTCAACCCGTCGAGCTCGGCCTTGAGGTCGAGTCGACGATCGGTCACGGCATCGGGCGAGTCGGTGAGTTCTGGGCTCACGTGCAAGTGCGCCGTGGCCCGCCAGCGGGTGGCCCGCCGACCCCGGTCGATGTACGAACTCGTGATTGCCCGCCGCACATAGGCTTCGGCCTTCTCGATCGCGAACCCGTTGCGCAAGCGCCCGAATGTGGCCACGAGCCCCGCTTGCACGAGGTCGGCTGCGTCATCGGGGTTGCCGCACAACACGTAGGCGTGGCGCAGCAGGGCGTCACCGCGCTCAGCGACGAGGGTCGCGAGCACGGCCTCCCAGCCGTCACGAGCCTGCTGTGCCACCGAGGTTGACCCTTTCGTTGGGGTTGCGCGGGGCAACCCGTTCTGCTCTCACCCTCTCAGACGCGTGCCGGTCTCGTAACGTTGGGGCGGCACGCGCCCGCCGCCAGGGGGGCGAGCGGCGAGCGCGTGCCGAGTATCCGTCGCCCTACTGCTGCGCGGTCGCGAGACGACCACGCAGCAGTGCGAGCTGTCGCGTGAGCTCGGGCGGCATGCGGTCGCCGAAAGAGGCAAAGAAGGCCTCGATGTCATCGGCTTCGGAAGCGAACGCGGCCGGGTTGACCCGGAACAGTTCGCTCAGTGCGGCCTCGTCGAGCTCGAGTCCGTCGACGTTAAGCGCGCCGTTACTCGGCAGAGCGCCGATGGGCGAGTCAATCGCGCCGAGCTGGCCCTCGAGTCGGCCGACCATCCACTCGAGCACGCGCGCGTTCTCGCCGAAGCCCGGCCACAAGAACGATCCATCGGCACCCTTGCGGAACCAGTTGACCTGAAAGACGCGCGGCACTCGGGCCGACCGACGCAGCCGACGACCGAAGTCAAGCCAGTGCGCAAAGTAGTCGGCCATGTTGTATCCGGCGAAAGGCAGCATCGCGAACGGGTCGCGGCGCAATTCGCCGACAGTGCCTTCGGCGGCCGCCGTCTGCTCTGAAGCGATCGTGGCGCCCATAAAGACACCGTGATCCCAGTCGCGCGCCTCTACCACCAAGGGCACGTTGCTGGCTCGGCGGCCGCCGAAGATGATGGCGTCGATCACGACGCCGTCCGGGTCGTCCCAGTCCTCAGCGATCGAGGGGCATTGCCGGGCCGACACGGTAAACCGTGAATTGGGGTGAGCGGCGGGGCGCCCGCTGTCGGGCGTCCACGCCTCGCCACGCCAGTCAGTGAGGCGGGCCGGCTTGTCGTCGGTCAGCCCCTCCCACCACACGTCGCCGTCGTCGGTGCGGGCGACGTTCGTGAAGATCGTGTTGCCCCACAGCGAGTCGACCGCCGTCGGGTTGGTGCGCTTGCCCGTTCCGGGCGCCACGCCAAAGAAGCCGGCCTCGGGGTTGATGGCGCGCAAGCGCCCATCGGCCCCGATCCAGAGCCACGCGATGTCGTCGCCGATTGTCTCGACCTTCCAGCCCGGCAGGCTCGGGGTCATCATCGCCATGTTGGTCTTGCCACACGCGCTCGGAAAGGCCGCGGCGAGGTGGTACGACTTGCCCGACGGCGGCGTCACCTTGATGAGCAGCATGTGCTCGGCGAGCCAGCCCTCCTCGCGCGCCATCACCGAGGCGATGCGCAGCGCGTAGGCCTTCTTCGCGAGGATCGCGTTGCCGCCGTAGGCCGACCCGTACGACCAGATCTCGCGGGTCTCGGGGAAGTGCACGATGTACTTGGTGTCGTTGCACGGCCACGGCACGTCGGCCTCGCCCGGGGCGAGCGGGGCGCCGACGCTGTGCACGGCGGGCACCCAGGATGCTCCGCGCGCGATCGCGTCAAGAGCCGGGTCGCCCATGCGCGTCATCGTGCCGACGCTCACGACGACGTACGGCGAATCAGTCAGTTGCACACCGAAGCGCACCATCGGTGAGCCGATGGGGCCCATCGCGAAGGGGACGACGTACATCGTGCGCCCGCGCATCGCCCCGCGAAACACCTCGCTGAGTTCGGCGCGCATTGCGGTCGGCTCGCGCCAGTTGTTGGTGGGGCCCGCATCGGCTTCGTTCTCGGTGCAGATGAACGTGCGGCTTTCGAGTCGGGCTACATCACTTTCGGCCGAGCGGGCGAGGAACGAGTAGGGGCGTAGGTCGGGGTTGAGCTGCTCGATCGTGCCGTTGGCGACGAGCAACTGCAGCAACTCGTGACGCTCGCGCGTTGAGCCGGTCACCCACTGAATGTCGCGGGGTTCGAGCAGGGCGGCCTGCTCGGCAACCCACCGCTCGACGCCGGCCGGCCGCGTGGCGGCCGCGACGGGGGAGACCAACCGCGCGGCAACGCGAGCAGCGGGGGCAGCGATGGCGGGGCGATCGAGCAGTGTCATGAGGTTCTCCCTGCGAGAAAAGCGGTGATATCCCCATGCTGGTGGTCGTGTGGCGAGTGTTTCTGACGAATCTGCCGAAAAGAAATGCGGTTTTTACGTTATTGTCACGACATGAGCGATCTCGCGACCCTTGGCCAGCGCATCCGTCACTATCGAACGGCCGCGGGCCTCACGCTTGATCAGCTGGGCGATCGCGTGGGAGTCGCGGGCAGTCAGCTCTCGCTCATCGAGAACGGTCGGCGTGAGCCGCGCGTGACCTTGCTCACGGCCATCGCGACCGAAGTGGGGGCGACCCTCGGCGATTTGCTCGATGCGGCCCCGCCCACGCCGCGCGCGGCACTCGAGATCGAGCTGGAGCGCGCGCAGCGCAGCCCCCACTACGCCGGCCTCGGTTTGCCGCCCGTGCGCGCCGGCCGATCGATGCCTGACGACGTGCTCGAGTCACTCGTGGGGCTGCACCGTGCCCTCATCGAGCGCGAGCGCCAGGCCATCGCGACCCCCGAAGAAGCGCGCCGCGCCAACACGGCGCAGCGGCTGCACATGCGCACGGTCGACAACTACGTGCCCGAGATCGAAGAGCTGGCTCAGCAGGTTGTCGCGGAGTCGGGCCACGTCAGTGGTGCCCTGACGCACCGTGAGGTCGGGCTCATGGCCGAGAAGCTCGGCTTTGAGCTCGTCTATGTCGGCGATCTGCCGCACTCGGCCCGCTCGGTCACCGACCTCGACAACGGCCGCATCTACTTGCCGCCCGCCTCGATTCCCGGCGGGCACGGGCTGCGCTCGATGGCGCTGCAGGCCATCGCGCACCGCTTGCTCGGCCACGAGGTGCCGACGAGCTACGCCGAGTTTCTGCGTCAACGCCTCGAGATCAACTATTTTGCCGCCGCGTGCCTCATGCCGC
>JBDKJR010000270.1:0-16679 GCA_039796515.1 Actinomycetota bacterium | reverse complement strand
TGAACCTGCCCCGTGCACAGTTCGATCTCGCCCATGAGCAACGCGTGCAGGCGCGCGAGCCGAGGGGAGTGCTGCGCCTCGACGAGGGCACGGTGAAACGCGATGTCGGCGCGCGCCAGCGCCGGGGGAACGGCCGCACCCGGCGCTGAAGTGGTGGCGGTTGTCGCGGCGTCGGCGAGCATCCGTTGCGCCGCGATGGCCGCGATGGGCACGACGCCGTCGGCGGCAAGGGTGCGCAGGGCGGCCTCTTCGACGATGGCGCGATTGGCGTAGAGGTCGACGATGTCGTCGCGCGTGAGCTCGGGTACGCGCGCGGTCTTGTGCGCCTCGCGGCGCAGCAGCCCGTCGGCCACGAGGCGCTCGAGCGCGACCTTGGCGGTCGGGCGGGCGACCCCAAAACGGTCGGCGATGGCCTGCTCGGTCACGGCCGACCCGGGCGCTTCGCGCTGGCTCAGGATGCTCTCGCGCAGCGCCTCGTACACCGCGTCGGGCACGCGGGTCACGGCGAGGGCGTCACTGCTCATGTCGGCGAGAGTAGCAGATTGTTATACAAATGTACGAGCGGCAATCTGCCTGTACAGCGTGGAGTGTTGGGCCGCCCAGCCGAAGCCCTACGCTCGAAGGGTGACCCCCGTGCTCGATCGCCCCGGCGTGGTGCTCGGCATCGCGGCCCTCGTGCTCAACGAGGGTGCGACCGACGACAACGCCCGTGCCGTGATCGCGGCGGCCGTCGACGCGGGCGTGCTCGCCCTCGACACAGCACGGGCCTACGCCCGACTCGACGACGACGGAGTGGGTGAACGCTTGGCGGCCGAGGGCCGTGAGCGTCGCCCGGGGCTGCCGATCATCACTAAGGCGGGCCACTATCGCGCGGGCGCATCGGCCTGGCACTCCGACGGCAGCGCCGAACGGATACGCGCCGACGCCGCGCGCAGCGTCGAGCTGCTCGGCGCCCCCCTCGACCTGCTCTTGCTGCACCGTGCCGACCGCGTCGACGACCTCGAGGAGTCGGTCGCGACGCTCGCCGCGCTGCGGGAGGAGGGGCTGACGCGCGCCGTCGGGCTGTCGAACGCCTCGATTGAGCTCATCGACCGTGCGCTCGCGGTTGCTCCCATCGACGCGGTGCAGAACCGACTCGGGCTTGCCGTCGACTCGTTCGCCGAGTACCACCACTGCCGCGATGCGGGGATCGACTTTCTCGGGTATGCCCCCTTCGGTGGCCCTCGCGCGGCGCCGCTCGCCACTCGGGTGCCGCACGTCGCGGCGCTCGCGACGCAGCGCGGAGCCTCGCTGCACCGTCTCACTCTCGCGACGATGCTCGATGTGGTGGCGGGCTATTGGCCCGTCATCGGCTCGACGCGCATCGAGTCGGTGCGCGATGCGGTCGCCGCGATGACCGAACCCGTCGATGACGAGCTTCGCGAGGCGCTGCTGGGCGATCTCGAGTCCCGCGGGGTACCGGTCTAGCTCTACGGGCGGTGAACGCTCTCAGTTACGGTTGGGGGTGGCGCCGACGCCGGCTGCCATGACCGAGGAGACTTCCATGGCCCTGACGCCAACCCCCGCCGACCACTTCACCTTCGGGCTCTGGACCGTCGGCTACAACGGGGCCGATCCCTTCGGTGGCCCCACCCGCGCACCCCTCGATGTGGTGCACGTCGTCGAGAAGCTCACCGAGCTCGGTGCCTACGGCCTCACGCTGCACGACGACGACCTGTTCGCGTTCGGCTCGACCGACGCTGAGCGGCGCAGCCAGATCGATCGCTTGATCGCGGCCACCGCATCCACGGGCCTCAAGGTGCCCATGATCACGACCAACCTGTTCAGCGCGCCCGTCTTCAAAGACGGCGGTTTCACGTCGAACGACCGTGCCGTGCGCCGCTTCGCGTTGCGCAAGGTGCTTCGCAATCTCGACCTCGCTGCCGAGCTGGGCGCGCACACCTTCGTCATGTGGGGCGGCCGCGAAGGCGCCGAGTATGACGCCGCGAAAGACGTGCGTTCGGCGATCGCTCGGTACCGCGAGGCCGTCAACGTGCTCACGCAGTATGTGACCGACAAGGGCTACGGCATCCGCTTCGCGATCGAGCCCAAGCCCAACGAGCCGCGCGGCGACATTTTGCTGCCGACCGTGGGTCACGCGATGGCCTTCATCGAGACGCTCGAACACCCCGAGCTCGTGGGCCTCAACCCCGAGGTCGGGCACGAGCAGATGGCCGGGCTCAACTTCACGGCGGGCATCGCGCAAGCGCTCGAGGCCGGCAAGCTCTTCCACATCGACCTGAACGGCCAGCGCGGCATCAAGTACGACCAAGACCTCGTCTTTGGTCACGGCGACCTGCACAACGCGTTCTCGCTCGTCGACCTGCTCGAAAACGGCGGGCCCCATGGCGGCAAGGCCTACGACGGCCCGCGCCACTTCGACTACAAGCCCAGCCGCACCGAAGACGAGACGGGCGTGTGGGCCTCGGCCGCCGCGAACATGCGCACCTACCTGTTGCTCAAAGAGCGCGCCCAGGCGTTCCGCGCCGACCCCGAGGTGCAGGCGGCGCTCGCCGCGGCTCGCGTCGACGAGCTGGCGCAGCCGACGCTGGGCGCGGGCGAAAGCATCGACGACTTGCTCGCCGACGCCTCCGCCTACGAGAACTTCGACTCGAGCGCGTACTACAACGGCAAGGGCTTCGGGTTCGTGCACCTGCAGCAGCTCGCGACCGAGCACCTGATGGGCGCCCGCTAGCGATGACTCTGGTCGCGGGCGTCGACACCTCGACGCAAAGCTGCAAGGTGCTGGTCGTCGACGCTGCGACGGGGGCGACCGTGCGTGAGGGGCGCGCTCCGCATCCCGAGGGCACGGCCGTCGACCCCGCGGCGTGGTGGTCGGCATTCGTCGCGGCCGTCGAGCAGGCCGGTGGCCTCGCCGACGTCGAGGCGATCGCCGTGGGGGGTCAGCAACACGGGCTCGTCGCGCTCGACGCCGAGGGTCGCGTTGTGCGCGATGCCCTGCTGTGGAACGACACGCGCTCGGCCGGTGCCGCCGCTGATCTCATTGCCGACATAGGGGCGGCTGAGTACGCGGCGCGCACCGGCCTGGTGCCGGTTGCGTCATTCACGGCGACCAAGCTGCGGTGGATGCGCGACCACGAGCCGCACCTCGTGCCGACGATCGCGGCCGTCGCTCTCCCGCACGACTGGCTGACCTGGCGCCTGCGCGGCTACGGGCCGCTCGGCGAGAGCCCGCTCGGTCCCGTGCTCGACGAGCTCGTGACCGACCGCTCGGATGCGAGCGGTACGGGCTATTGGTCGCCATCGACCGGTGCCTACGACCTCGAGCTCTTCGCGCTCGCACTCGGTCGCCCGGCGCGTGAGGCCGCGCCCGGCTCGGCCCCAGCCGACCCGTCTGCGGTCGTCGTGCCGCGCGTTCTCGCGCCGAGCGCCTCGACGACGATCGACGCCGCCACTCCCGTGCTGCTCGGCTCACGCCCCGGCGTGCGCGTCGGCGCGGGTGCGGGCGACAACGCCGCAGCGGCCTATGGTCTCGGAGCCGGCCCGGGCGACGTCGTCGTCTCGATTGGCACGAGCGGCACGGTCTTCGCCGTCACCGCCGAGCCCGTCGTCGACCCCACGGGCACGGTCGCAGGCTTCGCCGATGCGGCGGGCGCGTACCTTCCTCTCGCCGCGACGCTCAACGCCGCACGCGTGCTCGACGCCGTCGCCGCGCTGCTCGGAGTCGACCACGACGGCCTCGCCGACCTCGCCCTCGCGGCCGAGCCGGGCGCCGGCGGCGTCGTGCTGCTGCCCTACTTCGAGGGCGAGCGCACGCCGAACCTTCCCGACGCGACCGCCACCCTGAGCGGCCTGACTCTCGCTTCCACCACGCGCGAGAACCTCGCGCGCGCCGCCATCGAGGGGATGCTGTGCGGCCTCGCCGACGGACTCGACGCCATCACGCGCCACGGCGTGCACCCCCGGCGCCTGCTGCTCGTGGGCGGCGCGGCCCGATCGCGGGCGGTGCCCGCGATCGCCGCGCAGGTGCTCGGCCTGCCGGTCGTCGTGCCCGAGCCGGGGGAGTACGTGGCGCGCGGCGCCGCGCGGCAAGCGGCCGGGGTGCTGCTCGGCGCGAGCCCCGAGTGGCCCCTCGCGGTGCATGCGTCGGTCGAGCATCCGTCGCAGCCGCACGTGCGCGCCGCTTACGCGGCGGCGTTCGCTAGCGCGTTCGCAGCGCGATCTATCGTGAAGGTCTCGCGAAACATCGCCGCAACACGCCGCGACTAGGCTCTCGTCATGGCCGACCTCTTTGACGGGTATGCGGCGACCGCCGCCCGTACAGGGAAGGCCGTCGCCTTCGACGAGATGTTCACGCCCGACAGCGACGTGCGCATGCCCTACCGGCAGATTCACGCGGCCCTCGCGCAAATGTCGCAAGAAGAATTGCGTGGCCGCACCGAGGCGCTCGCCTCGAGCTACCTCGCGCAAGGCGTCACGTTCGACTTCGCCGGCGAAGAGCGGCCGTTTCCGCTGGATGCGGTGCCGCGCGTCATCGAACGCGCCGAGTGGAGCCACCTCGAGGCCGGAGTTGCCCAGCGCGTGCGCGCGCTCGAGGCCTTTCTCACCGACGTCTACGGGCCGCAACGCTGCATTGCCGACGGTGTGATTCCCGCGCGGCTCATCTCGAGCTCGAGCCACTACCACCGCTCGGCCGCGGGCATCGAGAGTGCCAATGGCGTGCGCATTCAGGTCTCGGGCATCGACCTCATTCGTGACGAGCACGGCACCTGGCGGGTGCTCGAAGACAACGTGCGGGTTCCGAGTGGCGTGAGTTACGTCATCTCGAACCGCCGGGTGATGGCGCAGACGCTGCCCGAACTCTTCGTGTCGATGCGCGTTCGCCCTGTGGGCGATTACCCGACGCGGCTCCTCGACGCCCTGCGAGCATCCGCCCCCAGCGGCGTTGACGACCCGACCGTCGTCGTGCTCACGCCCGGTGTCTACAACTCGGCCTACTTCGAACACACGCTGCTCGCCCGCCTCATGGGAGTCGAGCTTGTCGAGGGCCGTGACCTCTACTGCTCGGGCGGGCGCGTCTTCATGCGCACGACCGCCGGTCCGCAGCGCGTCGACGTCATCTACCGCCGCGTCGACGACGAGTTTCTCGACCCGCTCACCTTCCGCGCCGACTCGATGCTCGGCACGCCGGGCCTCATGCTTGCCGCGCGCCTCGGCAACGTCACGATCACCAACGCCGTGGGCAACGGCGTCGCCGACGACAAGCTCGTTTACACCTACCTGCCCGACCTTGTGCGCTACTTCCTCAACGAAGAAGCGATCATCCCGAACGTCGACACGTGGCGGCTCGAAGAGCCCGACTCGCTCGAAGAGGTGCTCGACCGTCTGCACGAGCTCGTCGTCAAGCCCGTCGACGGCTCGGGCGGCAAGGGCCTTGTCGTGGGCCCCGCCGCGAGCGCGAGCGAACTCGATGAACTGCGGATGCGCCTGCAAGACGACCCGCGCGGGTGGATCGCGCAGCCGGTCGTCCAGCTCTCGACCATCCCGACCCTCGTCGACGAGGGAATGCGCCCTCGGCACGCCGACCTTCGACCCTTCGCCGTCAACGACGGGCGCGAGGTCTGGGTGCTGCCCGGCGGCCTCACGCGCGTCGCGCTGCCCGAGGGCCAGCTCGTCGTCAACTCGAGCCAGGGGGGTGGCTCGAAAGACACCTGGGTCGTGGGCCAGCTGCCGATGGTGGCCGACAGTCACGACGTGCAGGGCATCGTCGCCGAGCAAGCGACGGTGACGCAAGCGATTCCGATCATCGCCGACGGGCTCGTGCACGAGGTCGATCACAACCCGCAAGACGACCCGCGGCGAGCACAACAAGAACAACAACAACAGTCCACGGTGAGCAATGGCGCTCTCGCATTCTCGCGGGGGGTCGAGTCATGCTGAGCCGAATTGCCGAGAGCCTGTTCTGGATCGGGCGCTATGTCGAGCGCTCTGACGGAACCGCGCGCATTCTCGACGTGCACTTGCAGTTGCTGCTCGAAGACCCCTGGATTGACGAAGACACCGCGTGCCGGTCGCTGCTGAGCGTCATGGGCAGCGAGGTTGAGCCGGGCCACGTGACGACGCGCGCCGATGTGCTCGCCATTCTCGCGGTCGACCGCTCGCATCCCGCATCGATCGCCTACTCGCTCGGAGCGGCTCGCGAAAACGCGCGGCGCGCGCGCGAGGTCGTCAACACCGAGCTGTGGGAAGTGCTCAACACGACGCGCGCCCGCATGCCGCGCAAGGTCGCGCCCGAGAAGGTGCACGAGTTCTTCGGCTGGGTGCGCGAGCGCTCGGCGCTCGCCGTGGGCATTGTCGAGTCGGCTACGAGCCGCGACGAGGCCTACTCGTTCTTCACACTCGGGCGGTCGCTCGAACGCGCCGACATGACCGCGCGACTGCTCGCGACGCGCTCGCTCACCGAAGCATCCGGCCCATCGTGGACGACCATCTTGCGCAGCGTCGGTGCCTATGAGGCCTACTTGCGCACCTACCGCGGTGTGCCCAGTGCCAAGAACGCCGCTGAGTTCTTGCTGCTCGACCGGCTCTTTCCGCGCTCGATTCTCTTTGCCGTCACGCGCGCCGAACAGTGCCTGCGCGACATCGAACCCCGCAGCGACCGCGCGGGCATCGGCGACCAAGCCTTGCGGCAGCTCGGCCAAATTCGCAGCGAGCTCGAGTACCGCCCCATCGCCGAGATTCTCGACGACCTGCAGCGGCACATGGACGCGGTGCAGCTCGCCACGAGCGCCACGAGCGAGGCCGTGCGCCACCGCTACTTCCCGACCAACGCGGCACCGAGTTGGGTGGCAGAAAAGACATGAACCGACTGCGCATCCGGCACATCACCGGTTACCACTACAAGGGCAACGCCACGGCGTCATACAACGAAGCGCGGATGCTCCCCGCGAGTTCTGACGGCCAGGTCGTGTTGCACTCGCACTTGAACATCACGCCGACCTCGTCGCAGCACCACTATGTCGACTACTTCGGTACGCGTGTCGCGGCCTTTGAACAGCTCGAGCAGCACCAAGAACTCTCGCTTACGGCCGACAGCCTGGTCGAGCTGCGCCCGCGCAGTTCGACCGAGGGCTCGATCAGTTGGGCCGACCTCGCGATCGCTGTCGAGAAGACCGTGAGCTCGGTCGAGAACACCGTGCAGACCACGCTCACGGCGCCGCCCGCCGAGGTGGCCGATCGCGCGCGCGAGTTCGCCGCGGCGGCGGCCGACCCCGAGGCGGCCGCGCGCGACATCTGCCAGTGGATCTACGACGAAGTGCAGTACATGTCGGGAATCACCGGCGTGCACACGACGGCCGCCGAAGCGTGGATGCACAAGAAGGGTGTCTGCCAAGACATCACGCACCTCGCCCTCGGCGCCCTGCGGTCGATCGGAATCCCGGCTCGCTACGTCAGCGGGTACCTGCACCCGTCGCGCGAGCCCCAGATCGGCGAGACCATCGCCGGAGAGTCGCACGCCTGGGTCGAGTGGTTCGATGGCGAGTGGCACGGCTTCGACCCGACGAACATGCTCGAGATTCGCGACCGCCACGTCATCGTTGGTCGGGGCCGCGATTATCGCGACGTTCCGCCGCTGCGGGGCGTCTACGCGGGCACCTCGAGCTCGAAGCTTTTCGTCAAGGTCGAGATCACGCGCGAAGCGTGAGTGCGGCGCGCTCGCGCTCCTCATAAGATCGAGCGCAGGAGGCCCTCAATGCCGAAGTTCACCGCCGAACGTCAACACCGCACCTTCACCGACACCCACGGTGTCTCGGTGCACTTCTATGTGTGGGCACCGGGTAAACCCAAGGGCATCGTGCAGCTCGCGCACGGTGTGGGCGAGCACGCCTTGCGCTACGAGCTTCTCGCGCAAGACCTCGTCGCGGCCGGATACGCCGTC
Source organism: Actinomycetota bacterium (assembly GCA_039796515.1). GTDB lineage: Bacteria > Actinomycetota > Actinomycetes > Actinomycetales > Microbacteriaceae > Microcella. The sequence continues at coordinate 8,740 of JBDKJR010000270.1, read as the reverse complement.
TACGCCGACGACCACCGCGGCCACGGCGCCACGGGCGTGGAGTATTGGAAGGGCGACCTCTCGAAGATCGGCAAGCTCGGCGTCGGTGGCTTGCGTGCGACGCAGCAGAACCTGCTCGACCTGACGGAACTCGCGAAGGCGGAGTATCCGGGGCTGCCGTTCACGATGCTCGGGCACTCGTGGGGCTCGCTCATGGTGCAGAACCTGCTCAACGCCGGCCAGCACCCGTGGAACGCCGTCGTGCTCACGGGCACCGCGTTGCGCACACCGCTCGACATGTATGGCGGCGACTTGAACCACCGCCACAAGCACCTTGGTACGACGGGCGCCGAGTGGCTCAGCCGTGACCCCGCGGTTTCTGCAGCGTTCGTCGCCGACCCGCTGACGACCGACGCCAAGGTCTTGCAGTTGTTCGGCCTCCCCGACGGACTGCGCTTGTTCGGCACCCCCAAGCGCGTTCAGCCTCCCGTGCCGCTGCTCATCATGGTGGGCGACGACGACCCGCTGGGCGGCGAGAAGAGCGCCAAGAAGTTGGCGGATGCGTATCTGAAGCGCGGTGCCCTCACCGACGTCGAACTCATCGTCTATCCCGGTGCGCGCCACGAGGTCTTCAACGAGACGAACCAGGCCGAGGTGCGTGCTGACCTCATCGCCTGGCTCAAAAACCGCCTCTTCGCGTAACGACCGGTCGGGCCGGGCGCCGGCATCGGTAGTTCCGCTGCCCTTTTTCGGCACCGCGCCGCGGGCCTCGCTCCTGTCCCGATTCCCCGCCGTCCGCCGCGCACCGCCCACCTCGCCGCCCGCCGCGCTCTCTTCCCGCTTCGCCGTCCGTCGCCCGCCGCGCCGCCCGTCGCGCCCTCGTCCCGCTTCGACGTGCGCGGCGGCACCACACCGGAGGCACTTCAACGGAATCGGAAGTAAAGAACCGATCCTCAGCTTTTTCCGATTCCGTTGAAGGCGCGCGAAGCGGACTGGGTCGAGGGGCGGCGGAGTCTCCGAAGCTGCGGCGCACGCGGTCAGAGGGGGACGACGCGACCGTGCGGCCGTGCAGGCCGGAATGTGCGACCGCGCAGCTGCATGAGTGCGGAAGCGGCGACCGTGTAGCCGTGCGGGCCGGGATGTGCGACCGCGCCGTTGCCCGAGTAGGGAAGCGGCGACCGTGTCGCGATGCGGGCCGGGGAAGCGCGACCGTGCAGCCGCGCGGGTCGAGGAAGCTCGACGACGTCGCCTCGCGTCAGGCCGGAAGGCTGGCACCGCCGAATCGGTGACGGGAGACCTACGCTGGGGTCATGATCGCTCCCTTTGTCGACGTCGCCGAGCTCGAGCGGCTGCGCGCCCAGGGCGGAGTCGTCATCGCTGACACGCGCTGGTACCTCGATGGTCGGTCGGGCGCCGACGCCTTCGCGGCGGGGCACCTCCCGGGCGCCGTGTTCGTCGACCTCGATCGCTGGCTCGCGGCGCCGCCCTCGGCGGCGGCTGGTCGACACCCGTTGCCTGAGCCCGACGTGTTTGCCGCGGGCATGAGTGCGGCGGGCATCGGCGACGACTCGCTCGTGGTCGCGTACGACGATGCCGGGGGAGTGATTGCCGCGCGCATCGTCTGGATGCTCCGAACCCTCGGGGTTGAGGCCGCCGTGCTCGATGGCGGCATCGGGGCGTGGCAGCGCGCCCACTCGGGGCAGGCGCTCGAGAGCGGGGCGGGCGAGGTGCGCGCAGCATCCTTCACCCCACGACCGTGGCCGGATGCCGCACTCGCCTCGATCGACGAAACCCAGCAGCGCGCCGCCGACGGCAGTGCCCTCGTGCTCGATGCCCGAACGATCGACCGGTACCGCGGCGAGACCGAGCCGGTGGATGCGCGCGCGGGTCACATTCCGGGCGCCGCACACCTCTCGTGCCGCGACAACGTAGCCGCCGACGGCACGCTGCTCGACACCGCAACCCTGCGCGACCGCCTGACGGCGCTGGGGGCCGCCGACCGCCCCGTGATCAGCTACTGCGGCTCGGGAGTCACCGCGTGCCACACCCTGCTCGCCCTCGAGCACGTCGGCTTCACCCCCGGGCGTCTCTACCCCGGGTGGTGGTCGCAATACGCGGCTGACACCGCGAGGCCCCTCGCCACAGCCGAATAGGCTGGCCCTATGCAGGCAGAGGCGAAGCACGGCGAATACAAGGTGCCCGGCGGCAAGCTCGTCGTGGTCGACCTTGAGGTGACCGACGGTCGCATCAGTGCCTTCCGCCTGGCCGGTGACTTCTTCGTCGAGCCCGACGAGGCCATTCCCGCGATTGAGGCCGCCGTGCTCGGCAAGCCCGCCGACATCGACGCGGCCGCCCTGACGATCGCGGTGCGGGATGCCCTTCCCGACGGCGCCGTACTGCTGGGCTTCAGCCCCGAAGCCGTGGCCACGACCGTGCGTCGCGCGCTCTCGAGCGCCACGACTTTCGCCGACTACGACTGGCAGTTGCTCCGCGGCCCCGCGCTCGCTCCCCTGCAGCAGATGGCGATGGATCAAATGCTCGCCGAAGAGGTCGGCGTCGGTCGCCGTGGCCCCACCCTGCGTATTTGGGAGTGGTCGAGCCCCGCGGTCGTCATCGGCTCGTTCCAGAGCGTGCGCAACGAAGTCGACCTCGAGAACGCCGAACGCTACGGCTTCGAGGTCGTGCGGCGCATCTCGGGGGGCGGCGCGATGTTTATCGAACCCGCCTCGGCCATCACGTATTCGCTCTACGCGCCCGCCGCACTCGTGCAGGGCATGAGCTTCGCCGACTCCTACGCCTTTCTCGACGCCTGGGTCATCACGGCCCTGCGGGGCCTCGGCATCGAGGCGACCTACCAACCCCTCAACGACATCGCGAGCCCCAGCGGCAAGATCGGCGGAGCCGCGCAAAAGCGACTCGGCTCGGGTGCGGTGTTGCACCACGTGACGATGGCCTACGACATGGATGGCGACCGCATGGTCGAGGTCTTACGTATCGGCCGCGAGAAGCTCAGCGACAAGGGTATTGCGAGCGCCAATAAGCGCGTCGACCCGCTCAAGTCACAAACGGGCCTCGCTCGCGACGAGATCATCGATCGACTCGTGGCGACGTTCCGCGCGCAGAACGGGCTCTCCGAGAGCGCCATCACCGAGGCCGAACTCGAGCGGGCGAGTCAGCTCGTGGCCGAGAAGTTTTCGACGCGCGAGTGGGTGTTTCGGGTTCCGTGAGTCCGCGCATCCGGGCCCTCGCCCTCACCCTGCTGCTCGCCGGCGTGCTCGTCGGCGGCATCGTGCTGTCGGCGATCACGGGCCAGCTTCCCATCACGCCCACCGAGGTTGCGGGCTCATTGTTGCGCGCGATCGGCATCGACACCGCGTGGGCGCCCACTGACCCTGTGGTCGAGTCGACGCTCTGGGTCGTGCGGTTTCCGCGCATCGTCATGGGGCTCGCCGTGGGTGCGGCGCTCGCCGTCGCCGGCGCGGTCATGCAAGCCGTCTTCGGCAACCCGCTCGCCGAACCGGGGGTCGTCGGCGTCTCGTCGGGGGCCGCGCTCGGGGCCTCGGCCGCGATCGCGCTGGGCGCATCCGTTCTCGGAGGCCCGGGCGTGGCACTGTTCGCCTTCATCGGGGGCCTGCTCGCGACCTTGCTCGTGTACGGGGTTGCCCGAGCGGGCGGTCGCACCGAGGTCGTGACGCTCTTGCTCACGGGCATCGCCGTCAACGCCATCGCGCAAGCCGGCATCGCGTTCGTGCTCTTCGTCGCCGACACCGCGAGCCGCGAGCAAATCGTCTTCTGGCAGTTAGGGTCTCTCGGCGGTTCGCGGTGGGACCAGGTGGGGCTCGTCGCGATCGTGGCCGCGGTCGGCATCGCCCTCGCCCTCGTGCTCGCGCGGCGCTATGACCTGCTCGCGCTCGGTGAGCGCAATGCTCGACACCTCGGGGTCGATGTCGAGCGGCTTCGGCTCGTCTCGATCGTGCTCGTCGCCCTGCTCACGGGCGCGGCCGTGGCCTTCACGGGCATCATCGCGTTCGTGGGCCTCGTCGTGCCGCACCTCATTCGCATGATCATCGGCCCCGCCCACCGTGGCCTCATTCTCGCGAGCGCCGTGGGCGGCGGTGCCCTGCTCGTGGTCGCCGACTTGCTCACGCGAACGCTCGTCGCCGGGGCCGAGCTGCCCATCGGCATGCTCACGTCACTCGTGGGTGGCCCGTTCTTCTTCTGGCTGCTCTACCGCCAGCGTCGACGCAGTGGGGGCTGGGCATGAGCGCGCCGAGTGTCGTGATCGCGGCCCGCGGAGTCGACCTGCGCCGTGACGAGCGCGACATTCTCGCGGGCGTCGACCTCGACGTGCACAGCGGCGAGGTGCTCGCCCTCGTGGGCCCGAACGGTGCGGGCAAGTCGACGCTGCTGTCGGTCTTGAGCGGCGACCAGCGCCCGAGTGCGGGAACCGTTGAGCTGCTCGGCCGCCCCGTGCACAGCTACCGTCCCCTCGAACTCGCCCGCCAGCGGGCCGTGCTGTCGCAGGCGAACACCGTGAGCTTTCCGTTTCGCGTCATCGAGATCGTGCAGATGGGGCGCAGCCCGTGGATGCGCGTGGCCGAGCTCGCCGATGACCAGCGCGCCGTCACCGAGGCGATTGAGGCCACCGACATCACGCACCTCTTGGGCCGCCGCTTCACCACCTTGAGTGGGGGAGAGCAGGCGCGCGTGTCTCTCGCGCGCGTGCTCGCGCAGACGACGCCCGTGGTGTTTCTCGATGAGCCCACCGCCGCTCTCGACTTGCGCCACCAAGAAGACGTCATGCGACTTTCGCGTCGCTTGGCCGCCGAGGGCCGCGCGGTCGTCGTCGTCGTGCACGACCTCTCGCTCGCGGGCGCGTACGCTGATCGCATCGCGCTGCTCGACCACGGCCGGCTCGATGCCGTGGGCACGCCGCACGAGGTCATGACGGCCGACCGCGTCGGGCGGGTGTACGGACTCGACGTGCAGATTCACCGATTGGGAGCATCCGACCGCCCGATCGTGCTGCCGCTGCGCGACTGATTCAGAGCACCCGCCGAGCGCCGCGCCACCGACCCGGCCACGGCATCGGCGGCTAGGCTCGCACCGTGATCGCGTGGTGGGGTTGGCTGCTCATCGTTGCCGGTGCCATCGTGCTCGGCGCCCTCGCCCAGCGCCTCGGCTACATCGATCTGCGGGGCAACGGCCGCCGAGGCGGCTCGACCGCCGGGCTCGTCGGCTCGCTCGACGAAGTCTTCGCGCCCACGCGCCACGAGGCGCAACTCGAGCGCGACCGCCAAACCTCGCTGCCCGCACCCGCACCGATTCCCGGTGACGGGCACCACGGCGCGCTAACGGCCGACGGCGATCCGGATGCTCCCGACCGCTACCGAGGCAGCATCCGCCTGTAGTTGGGGCGTCCATCACGATCAGGACACAGCCGCTGCCGTCAACGCGCGCTTCTGCCAGAGTCCTGTCATGGATTTCGTCGAGACAACCGTCGACGACGGGGAGGGGACAGCGACTCCAGGGCGCGCCGCGAAAGCGCTGGTCGTGGTCGCTTCACTGGTAGCGCTCATCGTCATTCCCGTTGTGGTGGTCGTGAGTCTCTACTTCGGCGTATCCACGAGCATCGTCTTCTTCATGTCACCGCACACATGGCCCGTCTTCGATGTGCGTGCAGCGAGCTGCACGACCGTGCCGGGTTCCGACCGTGCCCTCCTTGAGATTGAACTGATGGCGATTGACCGTGACTCCTGGGTGTCTGTTGAGCCTCTGGAGAGTGAGTCGCTCGATGTCGCTGCCCTCGCCACGGTCGACGGTCGTTCGAGCGCATCACTCACTCGCGCAGAGCGCAGAGAACTTCAGGTACAACTCGCCACACTCGACCAGGGCGTTGCTGTACCGTCGCGGCCAACGCTTCTCGTGCTCGAACTGGCTCGTACGGCACCCCGAGACGGCATTTGGTTGTCAGAGGTGACATTGCGGTGGTCGTACGGTGAGCTCGCCGCCGTGCAACGAGTTCCCGTCAACCTTGAGTGGACGTCAGAAGGGTGTTCGGCGTCGCTCGTCGCAGGGGGCGCGACTAGCGCGTCGTGAGGTCGGCGTATTCGGGATGCCGGCGCATCCACATGACGACGAAACCGCAGAACGGCTGAACTCGGTCGGTTGTCGACACGCGCAACTCGTCGAGCACCGCGCGCACGACCTCGCCGCCGACCCCCTTATTGCGCATCACGGGCGGAACCTCCGCGTGCAACAGCCGCATGGTGGTTCCGACGCGGTCGTACACAACCCACCCCTGCAGGCCGTCGCCGTCGTAGGCGGCATACCGCTCGACGTCGGGCTCGTGGATGACCGTGAGGCTCATGCTCGAACCCTACTCGGGCGCCTTCTGCTCCCACCGCGCCTGCTCGGCGGCGGGTTGCTCGGCGCCGGGCTGTGCGGCGCCGGGCTGCGCCGCGGACGGCGGCGGCGTGCCGGGGCCAGCCTTACTGCCCGACAGCAGCTTCCAGATCGCGTAGCCCGCGCCGATCCACACGGCGAGGTCATCGGCGAGGCCGAGGGGACCGGTGAGCAGCTCGGGAATGATGTCGATAGGCGAGGCTCCGTAGGCGAGCGCGCCCAGGGCGACGAGCACCGACGAAAGAATGGCGCGACCGCGGTTCATGGCTCCAGGGTACCGGCGATGGTTAGGCGCTCGCCCGAACAACCACTTCGGTCGGCATGAGGTGTTGGCGCGGAGTGGGCACGCCATTGAGCAGGTCGAGGATCACGCGAGCCATGCGCTCACCCTGTTCGACCGAGGGCTGGCGCACGGTCGTGAGCGGAATCTCGCTCGCGAGGGCAGCGGGCGAGTCGTCGAATCCGACGACAGCGACCTGCTCAGGAACCGAGATGCCACGCTCTCGCAAGACCGTGATCGCACCCATGGCCATGAGGTCGCTCGCAACGAAGATGGCGTCGAGGTCGGGGTGGGCATCGAGCAGCTCGCGCGCCGCGTGCATCCCTCCGGCGAGAGTGAAGTCGCCGTAGACGGCGGCATCGGGCGTGAGTCCCGCATCCTGCAACGCGGTCTGCCACCCCGTGAAGCGGTCGATGGCTGCGGGCATGTCGTCGGGCCCGGCGATCGTGCCGATGCGTCGCCGACCTTGGTTGATGAGGTACCGCGTGCCGTCACTCGCGGCGCGCACGTTGTCGACATCGACGAAGTAACTATTGGTGCCGTCGGGGTCGAGCGGCCGACCGCCGAACACGACGGGGATGCTCGCGCCCAGCTCGGCAAGAACGTGGTCGCCCGTGTGGTGCGAGACGACGAGCGCAGCGTCGGCGTTGCCTCCGAGGAGGTAGGCCACGGTCTTGTCGAAGGATCCACTCGAGCTCGCCAGGTGCAGGTTAAGCACGTAGCCGGTTTGGTCGAGCACGGTCGTGATGCCTTGAACGACGGCCGCGAAGTACGGGTCGCCGAAGAAGCGGCTGGTGTCTTCGGGAATCACGAGCGCGATCGCCATCGATCGCCGGTTGGCGAGCGACCGCGCAGCGCGGTTGGGCGTGTAGTGCAGTGCTTCGATGGCCGCCGTCACGGCGGCGACGGTGTCGTCGCTCACGCGCGGCGAACCGTTGACGACGCGCGACACCGTCGCTCGCGAGACGCCCGCCCGTTCGGCGACCATCTCGAGAGTGGGGGCTGTGCGCCCGCTCGAACCCTCGGCCGTCATGGCTGAATCCTAGCTAGCCGCCTGCGGCACGCTGCGCGCCGCGATCATCGACTGATACAGACGCCCGCTCGACTTCACGGTGCGCTCTTGCGTCTCGTAGTCAACGCGCACGAGACCAAAGCGCTTGTCGTATCCCCAGGCCCACTCGAAGTTGTCCATGAGCGACCAGTAGAAGTAGCCCTTGACGTTGGCGCCGTGATCGATCGCGTCGAGAATCGCGTCGAGGTGCAGTCGCAAGAACTCGGCACGCTCGGCATCGTCGACCGAACCATCAGCTGCCACGACATCGGTGTAGGCCGCGCCGTTCTCGGTCACGTAGAGCGTGACGCCTGCGGGGCGCGCGTATTCGGTGTCGATGCGCACGAGCAGGCGCGTGAGGCCCTCGGGCTGCACCTCCCAGCCCATGGCGGTCGTCGGCAGCTCTCGCGGGTGCGTAAAGATGCCGTCGCCTGTCGGGAAGGGCGAGAGCTTCACGCGCTCCGACGGTGCGGCGTTGCTTAAGGGCACGTCGCTCGGCGGCAGAACACTCACGGCTTGGCCGTTGTAGTAGTTGATGCCGAGAGCGTCGATGGGCGTGGCGATCGCGGCGAGGTCGCCGTCGAGCACGGGCAGGTGCAGCCCGCGCGCATCCAGATCAGCGACCAGGTCAGCCGGATACTCGCCCCGAAAGATCGGGTCAAGAAACAGGCGGTTGTGCTGGGAGTCGATGCGGCGGGCGGCATCGACGTCGCCCGCACTCGTCGGGTCGACCGGGTCGGCCACGGTCATGTTGAGCGTGATGCCGAGGCTCAGGTCGGGACCAAGTTCGCGCAGTCGTTGCGTCGCGAGGCCGTGGCCCAGCAACAAGTGGTGCGCGGCATCGAGTGACGCCTGCGAGTTCTGGATGCCCGGCGCGTGTTCCCCGCTCAGGTACCCGAGAAACGCCGAGCACCAGGGCTCGTTGAGCGTCGTCCAGTTGACGATGCGGTCGCCCAGCACGCTGTGCACGTCGGCCGCGTAGTCGGCGAAGCGCAGCGCGGTGTCGCGCGCAGGCCAGCCGCCGG
>JBDKJR010000269.1:0-2701 GCA_039796515.1 Actinomycetota bacterium | reverse complement strand
GCTGAGACCAGAAGGACACCTCATGGAGACCCCCACCTTCAACGCTGCCGGCGATCTGCCCGGCCGCATCGCGGCGAGCCCTTCGTCGCGCTACATCCTGCCGACGTTCGAAGAGCGCACGCCATACGGCTACAAGCGTCAAGACCCCTACGCCAAGCTCTTCGAAGACCGCATCATCTTCCTCGGCGTGCAGGTCGACGATGCGAGTGCTGACGACGTCATGGCGCAGCTGCTCGTGCTCGAGAGCCAAGACCCCGACCGCGACATCGTCATGTACATCAACAGCCCCGGCGGCTCGTTCACGGCCATGACGGCCATCTACGACACGATGCAGTACATTCGCCCGCAGATTCAGACGGTGGTGCTCGGTCAGGCGGCGTCGGCCGCGGCCGTGCTGCTCGCTGCTGGCACCCCGGGCAAGCGCCTGGCGCTGCCGAACGCGCGCGTGCTCATCCACCAGCCCGCCACTGGTGACGCCGGACGCGGCCAGGCGAGCGACATCGAGATTCAGGCCAAAGAGATCGCGCGCTTGCGCGAGTGGCTCGAGGTCACCCTCTCGAAGCACTCGAACCGCACGGTCGAGCAGGTGAACCGCGACATCGACCGCGACAAGATCCTCATCGCCGAAGAGGCGCTCGAGTACGGGCTCATCGACCAGGTGCTCACGAGCCGCAAGACCGTCACGGCTGCCCTCACGGCGTAACGACGCTGAACGACGCGAGCCCCGCATCCCGTGTTTCGGGATGCGGGGCTCGCGTCATGTCGGTGCTGCGCGCTACTCGGCCGGGGTCGGCGGCTCGTCGTGCGCGGCGCGCCGGTTTCGCGTGATGACGGCGCTCGTAATGATCGCGCTCACGGCGGCCAGCGCGGCGAGCACGAAGGCAACGATCGTGAGCACAATTGCCGACTCGGCATCGGCGCGCGAGGCATCTGCGCTGGGGTCGCTCGCGCCCTCGCCCGTGCTGCCCTCGGCGCCCGGGCACACCGGAGGGCTATCCGCGCCCCCTTGCACCGTGACGGTGTCGGTCGGTTCATAGCGGAACGCGATGGTGTCGGAGAGCGTGTGCCCGTCGGCCGAGATCAACTGAAATGTGAGGGTGTAGTCACCCGCGGGCCCGAGGGCCCCGCGGGTCGACATCGAGCGACCGTCGATCGTGACGCAGCCGTCGCCGTAGTAGAGGCCGTTCGCGTCGGCGATCACCATGCCGAAGCCGGATGCCTCGCCCGAGAGGTTGAGCAAGGCGTCGTTCGTGGTGATCACGAAGGTGCCGGGCACTGCCGTGAGGGTTTCGCCCTCCTCGGGCGTCGACGAGACAACGTGGTTGTGGGCGAAGGCCGGAGCGGCCGCCCCGAGCACCAGGCCCAGGGCGACCGCGGCCGTGGCGAGCACTGCGCTCGTGCCCCGCCGCGTCATAATCACAGCGCTCATGCTGTCGTGTTCGTCGAGCGGCGCGCAAGCACGGCGAACACCACACCGACGATGCCGATGACGATGCCCACGATGCCGAGCACGCGAGCGACACCATCAGCGGCAACCGTGGCCTCGGCTTCCGACCCGGTGCTGTGCGACTCATCGCCACTCGCCTCGTCGCCGTGCCCGTGGTCGTCGCCCGTCGCGGCGGTGAGGGTAATCAGCGGTACCTCGTCACCCACCCACTCGACCGTGCCTTGGGTGCAGGTTTGCGTGACCGGAAACTCGACGGTGTCGCCGGCTTCGCCCTCCGGCAGCACCAGTGAGAGCTCAAAGGTGTCGCGCAGATCAGCCGGCAGGCCGCCCGTGAGTGACGTGTACACCACTTGCGTGACCTGCTCGGTGTCGTCGGCGACGACGCGCTCGACCGACCACGAGGGGTTGACCGTCGGCGTGACGCTCGGCACCGACTCGGGAATGTCGATCGTGACGACCTGCGTGGGTGAGCCCTCGCAGCCGTGCGGTACCGAGAAGGTGACGACCGTGTATGAACCGGCGGCGGTCGAGCTGGCCTCGGCGCCGACGTGGGCGCTCGCGGCGGTGGGCGCGGCGAGGGCAAGGGCGGTGCCGACACACGCGGCGATGGTGATGCTGATGGACTTCTTCATTCGTTTTCCTGATCGATGAACGGCTCCGTCAGCGAGCGCACATAGGTGCGCCCGCGCGCGAGCACGGTGATGAGAGGGGAGTGAGGGTGTGCCGCTTACGCGACGGCCCACTCCGGCGGCCCTCGACGATCGGGAATACGCACGGCGTCGGTGCCGCGAAGCGCTGCGGGATGCTGGCCGCGCGCCACGAGACGCCCCACCCGCGCAGCCACGGGGGCCAGGGGCACGCGCACGGCCCGCACGAGTATCTGAAGAAGCGCGGCCACACACGCGCTCACGGCGGAGACGCCCCCGCGGATGAGTGCGTACGACACCATCGCCGCCGCGAGGTGGGCGGCGATCATCACGACGACGGGAGTTGCCGTGCTGGTGGCTGCGTCACCCGGCAGGGTGATCGCGCCGACGTGAGCGTGCACTCCTGCGCCGTGCGTCGCCTCGAGGGTCGACACCGGCGTGGCTGTGCCGAAGAACGCGAAGAGGCCGTGGAACACCAGCTGGTCAGCGGCCACACCCGCGGCGGTGCGGCGGCGGCTCAGTCGGGGGCCGACGATGAGCATCCCGAAGCCTGTTGACACGACGAGGGCAACGGCGATCGCCACGATCGAGGGGGTCGAGCCGCCCG
>JBDKJR010000268.1:0-3328 GCA_039796515.1 Actinomycetota bacterium | reverse complement strand
CGAGCTCCGCATCCGGCGCCACCAGATTCGGCGCTGTACGAACGGGTGCAGCAAGGTCGGCCGCTGCAGGATCGGTTGGCGCAGGATCGGATGCCGCACGATCAGGCGCCGCAAGGTCGGGCGCCGCGGCGAGCGCCGTCACGGGCCCGGGCGTGGAGATCGGCGACGGCGACACGGGCACAGCACCCGTGGTCGGCGTCGGCTCACCGCCGATGGGGGCGCCGCAGCGCGTGCAGAATCGCGCGCCCGGTCGAACCGGCGCGGCACACTGTGCGCAGGCCTGCATCGCGGCTCACCTCTCTTGCCCCCGACCATGGTTGAGCGGGACTCGACGTTCGACAGGCTAGCAAGCGCGGCCCCCGTGGTGCTCCCCCCATTGACGGGCGACGCCAACGCGCGCACACTGGAACTCGATCAACTCGCCGCCCAGGAGCGCAGGAGGCTTCGCCCCGCCACTGGGCGGCGAGTCTCGTCGACTACCGCCCCTCGCGATCCCATGCCACGATGACGCTGTGGACCGCACGATTGACTACCTGCCGCTATTCACCGAGCCGAGCCCCGACGAGATCGCCGCCTTTCGGCGCGAAACACTCGCCGCGCAGCCGGGGGGCACGAGCGCCCAGGCCCTGCGCGTCGTGGGATGGGTGTTCGGCGGACTCATCATCGTGACGATCGGGCTCTCGGTGATCGTGCCGCTCGGAGGCCTCGTCGTCGGCGTTCTCAGCGGGCAGTTCGATCCGATTGAGTTGATCGGCCTCGCGCCGATTCTCATCATCACGCCGATCATCGCCGTGGTTGCCGTGCGCAGCATTCTCGCTCGACGCCACGACTGGGCGAAGCGCCTTCGCATGTCGCGATTCGCCGCGGCCAACGGGCTGCACTTCTCGTCGCACAGTCCGGCGCCGTCGTACCCGGGCGCCATTTTTGGGCTGGGCTCGTCTCGACACGTAACCGACCACTTTCGCACGACCGATGACCGTTACCTCGACTTCGGCAACTACCGCTACACAACCGGAAGCGGCAAGAGCCGCACGACGCATCACTGGGGTTTTCTCGCCCTGCAGCTCGACCGCACGCTCCCCCACATGGTTCTCGACTCTCGCGCCAACAATGGCTTGCTCGGCGGAACGAACCTTCCGGCCGTGTTCGGTCGTGAACAAGTGTTGTCGCTCGAGGGCGACTTCAACGAGCACTTCACGCTCTATTGCCCCGTTGAGTATGAGCGCGACGCCCTCTACGTCTTCACCCCTGACCTCATGGCCCTTCTCATCGACGAAGCGGCACCCTTCGACGTCGAAATCGTCGACCGGTGGATGTTCGTCTACAGCGCCCGTCCGTTCCCGCTCGGCGACCCTGCGGTCTACCAGCGCCTGTTTCGCATCGTGACGACAGTGGGCTCGAAGACACTCAGCCAGACGGATCGCTACGTCGATGAGCGCATCGGCGAGTTCACCGCCAACGTCGTAGCCCCGCAGGGCCGGCGGCTGCGCCGCGGGTTCTCGTGGGTGAGCATCGCGATCATCGTCGGCTTTCTCGCCCTCTGGTTCAGCGGCGTGTTCAGCAGCTTTCGCTGACCGCGTGAGGTTCTAGCCGGCGGCAGGAGGGCTCGGTTGCGGCACCGGGTCGGCACCGCGCAAAGCGTGCCGCGACGCGGCGACCCGTTGCAAGAGAACCGCTTCGTTGGCCTGCAGGCCGACCGCATCGTCATCGGTCAGCATGCGGTGGCGCGCGTAGGCGAGGCTCGTCGCATCGCGAATGAAGGCCTTCATGAGGGGTGCAACGCCATTCGTGCGCGCCCAGGCCATCGCGGTGCGACGACCACCGGGCGTTGAGAGCATCGCCACTTCTTGAGGGTGAAACCATCCGACCTCGGCATACTCGGTCAACCGCTCAAACGTGATGCGACGCTCGTTGCGACGCAACCCCACGACGATCCAGACTCCGATGAGGAACATCGGCACTTGCACGAGCAGGTAGTAGCCGTAGAAGTCGTCGACAAAAAACAGAGCACCGTTCCAGAACGCGTGCAACACCACGGCCGGAATAAGGCCGAGCAAAAAGCCTCCGACGCCGCGCAACCAGCCGGGGCGAAGCGCGGCGTATCCGATGGCGGCCCCGATGAACGCCGTGAACATGACGTGGGCAAACGGCGACATGATGCCGCGAATGAAGAAGACCTCGGCGGTGCTCGCGGCTCCGACCGAGACGAGTTCGTTGCCGAAGTACAAAATGTTTTCGGTGAAGGCGAAGCCGGCCGCCACGCACGCCGCGTAGACAATGCCGTCGACCGGGCCGTCGAAGTGGCGTCGCACGGCGAAGAACAGCAGCAAGACGCCGAGGCCCTTGCCCACTTCTTCCACGATCGGCGCCTGCACGGCCGAAGCAAAGAACTCCACTCCGAACTCGCCGAGCCCCGAACCCGCAATCACGTTCTGAATTTCGGCATCGACCGCGAGAGCGATGAGAACACTCACCCCGGCGCCCCACAAGAACGCGAAAATCAGGGCGCCACGAGGCTCGGGCTCCCAGCGATCAATCCAACGGATGCCCCACAACACGATCGACAGCGGAACAAGCGCCAAGATGCCGCCGATGATCACTCCGGCCGGGCCCAACCCGACGAACAAGTAGGCGATCACGAATAGCAACACGAGCGCGAGCAAGATAAACCCGATCACGGCGACGACCACGAGCGCAGCATTCGATCGAGGCTGCGGCGCCGTAATGCCGGAACGCACGACCTCTTGCGTCTCGAGTCGCACCTCGGTGGGAGCCTGAGCGGGAGCGGCGTACTCGGTCATGAGGGCAACTGTAGTGCGCAGGCTCTGCACGGCGGCAGGGGCGCTGTGATGTCTGATTTCCGCTGGTACGGGCATCCGTCGACTGAGAAGCTAGACCCGTGCCTGCACTCGACCACGACCGCTGCTATCGCGCGCTTGCCTCTCGCGACGCGCGATTCGACGGGCAGTTCATTGCGGGTGTGCACTCGACGGGCATCTACTGCCGACCCAGTTGTCCTGCGACGACCCCGCGGCCGAACAATGTGCGCTTCTACGCCACTGCCGCGGCTGCCCACGAGGCGGGGCTTCGCGCGTGCAAGCGTTGCCAACCCGATGCCGTTCCCGGCAATCCCGAGTGGAACCTGCGCGACGACCTCGTCGGTCGAGCGATGCGCCTCATCATCGACGGCGTCGTCGAGCGCGAAGGCGTGACCGGGCTCGCCGCGCGACTGGGGTATAGCGCCCGACACGTGACGCGCGTCCTCACCGACGAGCTCGGCGCGGGCGCGCTCTCGCTCGCGCGCGCCCATCGCGCCGAGACCGCGCGG
>JBDKJR010000267.1:0-7673 GCA_039796515.1 Actinomycetota bacterium | reverse complement strand
CCCGACAGATTGGGCCCTCCGCTACCCTGGAACCTACGCCCCCGTAGCTCAGCGGATAGAGCAGGAGCCTTCTAATCTCTTGGCCGCAGGTTCGATTCCTGCCGGGGGCACGGTGTTTATGGCTGCGCCGCCGCTGTTTATGGCTGCGCCGCCGCTCCTGCGGCGCAGCGGCCGCTACCGCGGCGTGAGCGCGGTCACGCCGCTTCGCGGGTTTCGGCTCGGGTTGCTCGGGTTGCTGCTTGCTGGCTGCGCCGCCGCTCCTGCGGCGCAGCGGCCGCTTCCGCGCGACGAGCGCGGTCGTCGCGCTTCGCGGGTTTCGGCTCGGGCGCTCCTGCGGCGCAACGGGCCCTATCGCGAGGCGAATGGGGCTGGTAGCGTTCGCGCGTGAATCGTTCTCTTCTTGTGGGGCTCGCGCGCATTGTCGTCGGCCTCAGTCTGCTCGGCAGCGTCGCCTGGCAAGTTACCGACCGCATCGCCAACAACCTCTTCCGCCCGGCGGAATACTTCGCCTACTTCAGCATCGTTTCGGCGATTCTCGTGGGCGTGCTGCTGGTCGTGAGCGGCATTCTGCGCCTGCGCGAGGTTCCCGAGTCAACGCTCCTGGCCATCCTTCGCCTGACGGGCGCGGCATCGATGATCGTCGTTGCCGTTGTCTATCACGCGCTCATTAGCGATGCCGCGGTTGACCCGCGCGATGTCGGATACGACTGGCCGGTCATCCCGAACCTCGTTATTCACACGTGGGCGCCCATCGCGATTGCGCTCGACTACCTGCTGAGCACGCACGGCCCCAAGCTGCGGTTGCGGCAAGCGCTGTGGGTGGCGGTGTTCCCGCTCACATGGCTCGCGTTCTCGGTCGTTCGCGGACTCATCGACGGTTGGTGGCCCTACTGGTTCATCGACCCAAACGGTGAGGGCGGTGTGGGCAGCATGCTCGCCTACGTTCTCGCCATCGCGAGCTTCTTCGTAATCTTGGGCTTCATACTGATTGCGATCAACCGGGGTGTTCGCCTCCTCAGGCGACGCGCCCCCGCCGCGGGATAGATCGTACGCATCCGAACGACCGCACGCTAGACTCGCTCGCACATCCCCAACGACGAGGAGTGCGGAGTGAGCCACAAGCGTGCCGTCACCCTGGCCGAGTTGCTCCCGCAACCCATCCAGGGCATCCAGAGCCTGAAAGATACCTACGGCGAGTGGGATGTTCACGAGAGCCAACACGTCGATGTCGACCACGTGCAGGCCGTACTGGGTGAGCTCGTCGAGCGCCTCGACGACAACTTTCCGTACTTTCACCCGCAGTACGCGGGGCAGATGCTCAAGCCTCCGCATCCCGTCGCCGTCGCCGCGTACATCGCGACGATGCAGCTCAACCCCAACAACCACTCGATCGATGCGAGCGCCGCGACGACGCGCATGGAGCACGACGTGCTCGACCAGCTCGCGGCGATGTTCGGCTACCCGGCCGACTACATGGGCCACCTCACCTGGAGCGGGACGACCGCCAACCTCGAAGCGCTGTGGGTGAGTCGCGAGATCGCGCCCGGCAAAGCCATCGCCCACTCGGCGGATGCTCACTACACGCACTCCCGCATGGGCGAGGTGCTCGGCATCGACACCGTGGGTATTCCGACCGAGGCCGACGGGCGCATGAGCCTCGACGCTCTCGAGCGGGAGCTCGCCTCGGGGCGTATCGGCGTGGTCGTCGCGACCCTCGGCACGACGGGGCTCGGCGCCGTCGACCCGCTCGCTGACATCATCCCGCTCGCCCGCCAGCATGGGGCTCGCGTGCACGTCGACACCGCCTACGGCGGATTCTTCACGATCATCGCTGATGAGCTTGACCCCGAGACCGCCCGGCACTTCCGCGCCATCGCGCAGGCCGACTCGGTCGTTGTCGACCCGCACAAGCACGGCCTGCAGCCCTATGGCTGCGGAGCCGTGCTGTTCAACGACCAGTCGATTCTGCGGTTCTACCACCACGAATCGCCGTACACCTACTTCGCGAGCACCGAGCGGCACTTCGGCGAGATTCAGCTGGAGTGCTCACGGGCGGGCGCGAGTGCCGCGGCGCTGTGGGCCACGCTCAAGGTCTTTCCGCTCACGATGCAGGGGCTCGGCGCGATCGTGCTGCCCGGCTACCGGGCCGCGCAGACCTGGCACGGACTCATCGCTGGGTCGGACATCCTGCAGCCCTATCAACGCCCCGAGCTCGACATCATCACGTACCTGCCGCGCGTCACGTCGATGTCAGAACTCGATCGGGTCAGCCACGCAATCTTCGAGATGGCCGCCGACACCACGAGGCCGCAACAGACGCACCTCGCGACCTACGTTGTGACGCCCGGCCAGCTCACCGCCCGGGGCATCGACCTCGAGCCCGACGTCGACCGCGCCCGCATCATGCGCAGCGTGCTCATGAAGCCCGAGCACGAACCGCTCATTCCCGAGATGCACCACCACGTCTCGATGTGGTCGCGTCGCGCCTACGAGGCCACCCACTAGCCTCGTTCGGCGTTGCTCTCACGAACCGTGACGATCGGCCCCGTGCCGAGGGCAAGGTCGGCGTCAACGACCTTTTCGACCCGAGCGGTATGGGCCAGGATGATCCCCGCGAGCACGACCGCGGCGCCGACAATCTGCACGAGCGCGAGGGTTTCGCCGAGCCAGAGCCACGCCACCGCGAAGGCGAAGATGACCTCACTCGACGCGACGATTCCGGCGGCAGTTGCGGGCAAGTGGCGCAAGGCCGCGAGGCTCAACAAGAAGGGAGCGAACGAGCCCAGCAGCACGTTCCAGGCGAGCGGAACAGCCATGGGCACTTCGAGCACCCCGCCGGCTCCGCCAATATCAACGGGCGTGCTGAGAATGCCGGGCGACAACTCCCACCATCCACTGACGAAGCTCCAGAACACGGCGGCGATGCTCATCGTCCAGAACGACACAGCGAGAGGCGCGGTGCGCGCGACCTGGCGTTCACCGACCAAGAAGTAGACCGCGAGGCAGACGGCGGCAGCGAGAGCAAGCGCCACACCGAGAGCGTCGAGCGTGCTCGCCCACACTTGAGCCACCACGGCGAGGCCCACGAGCACGAGGGCGATTGCCACCCACACGCGTGCCTTCACGGGCTCGCGAAAGACGAAGTAGGCCACGAGCGCCACCATGAGCACGGCCGTGTATTCGAGCAGCAGGGCTATTCCCACGGGCAGAACCTGCACGGCCGCGGCGTAGGTCGCTTGCAAGAGCGCGACACCCACGACGCCGAGCAGCAGCGTGATTGGCCACTGCCGGCGCGGAAGAATGAACGCCCGCCGGTCGATGACGAGCAACACGAGCCCGGCGAAGAGGGCGGTTCCGACCAGGCGAAACTCAGTGACCTGTGCGGGGCTCAAGCCCGCTTCCATCGTGACTTTTGTGACGCTGCCGTTGGCCCCGAAGAGCACGGCCGCGAGCAGCGCGTAGAGGTATCCCACGGGTCGCTGGCTACTGCGCCGTGCCGGTGCCGTGCGCCGCGTGCGGCTCGATCGCCGCGATCTCGTCGGCGGTCAACGGCGCGGCGTCGAGGGCATCGAGGCTGTTGTCGAGCTGACGCACACTGCTCGCGCCGATGAGCGCACTCGTGACCTGCGGGTGGCGCAGCACCCACAGCAGCGCCATTTGCGCGAGTGACTGGCCCCGCGCTTCCGCGATGGTGTTGAGCGCCCGCGCCCGGCTCAGATAGGTCTCGTCGATGTTGTCACCGCTGATCCAGCGACCCTCGGCCGCGCGCGAATCGGCGGGAATGCCGTCGAGGTACCGGGCGGTGAGCAAGCCCTGCGCGAGAGGCGAGAAGACGATGCTGCCGAGGTTGAGCTCGGCGAGAGCATCCAGCAGCCCGTCTTCCATGCGGCGGTCAAACATGTTGTAACGGGGCTGGTGAATGAGCAGCGGGATGCCCAGCTCACCGAGCACGCGGTGCGCCTCGCGCGTCTGCTCAGCGTTGTAGTTCGAGATGCCGGCGTAGAGCGCCTTGCCGCTCGTGACCGCAGTGGCGAGCGCCCCCATGGTCTCTTCGAGCGGAGTGTCGGGGTCGGGCCGGTGGTGGTAGAACACGTCGACGTAGTCGACGCCCATGCGCTTCAGGCTTGCGTCGAGCGAGCTCAGCACGTATTTGCGCGAACCCCATTCGCCGTAGGGGCCGGGCCACATGTAGTAGCCGGCCTTGGTCGAGATGATGATTTCGTCGCGGTAGCGCGCAAAGTCTTGGGCGAAGATCGTGCCGAAGTTCTGCTCGGCGCTCCCGGCGGGCGGGCCGTAGTTGTTGGCGAGATCGAAGTGGGTGACGCCGCGATCGAAGGCGCGGCGAAGAATTGCGCGCTGGGTCTCGAGGGGGCGGTCGTCGCCGAAGTTGTTCCAAAGGCCGAGCGAAATGCGCGGAAGCTTGAGGCCGCTGCGGCCCACGCGCGCGTAGCCGAGCAGGTCATAGCGGTTCGAGGCGGCGAGGTAAGCGTCATTGGTGTCGGCCATATCACCAGCCTACGGGTCGCAGGCGCGCTTACCCTCGCCGCCCCGGTGCTCACTCGGGGCTCACGCGTTGCTCACGCGCGCGCGGTGACGGGCTGGCCCGATTCGGTCAGGCGAACGCCCTTGGTGATGAGCCACACACCGAGCGAGAACTCCCACAGGGCGATCGGCAGGGCCGCGATCGAGCCGATAGGGCCGGTCTGCTCCCAGAGCCCGAGCACGACGCCGTATGACGACAGGAGCAGCATCGGAGCGCCAACGAGACCGATGATCGGGATCACGCGCGGGACGAGGCGGCCGCGCAGCATGATCGTGCCGAGCAAGAAGGCGTTGATCGATGACATGAACGCCGGGCCGAGCAAGAAGCTCGCGTCGTGCAGTTCGACGAGAACGGCGGCGGCCGCCGAGTCGGGCCCGAGTTCGATGAGCGAGAGCACCGCGACGACTCCCGTCAGAATCACTCCGGCCTCCATCGTGCGCGAGACGACGAAGCCCACCGCGAGGGTCTCGCTCACCCGGCGGGCGATCGGCAGAATCGCGATCGCTGTGCCGACGCACGTGAACGCCAGCGTGATCTCAAGCACGAGTCCCCAGGCGGCGAGTTCGGGTTCGAGCTCACCCGAGAGCAGCGGGGTCTTGAGGGCAAGCGCGGGAATCGACGTGATGAAGGTGCCGATGTAGAAGATGCCCGCCCAGAGGGCGAGCCGGCGATCGGTGGTCATGGTGTCCTTTCGGGATGCTCGGCTCGAGAGGTGTACGGCGTACACCTTGGCCGCCAGTCACCTTAGGCGTACGCTGTACACCATGTCAAGCAACGAGCCATCGTGACGCCCACCGACGCGCCCACCACGCCCGCACGCGGCAGCGCCCCCCTCAATCGGGCGGCCGTGCTCGCCGCCGGAGTCGCCCTTGCCGACCGCGAAGGGCTCGCCACCGTGAGCATGCGCCGTCTCTCGGCCGACCTCGGGGTCGTGCCCATGGCCCTCTACAAACATGTCTCCGACAAAGACGACCTCATCGCGGGCATGATCGACCTCGTGGTGGCCGGCTTTGCGGCACCCCCACTCGGGCTCGAGTGGCGCGAGGGCGTGCGGCAGCGCGTGTTGGCGGCACGGGATGCTCTGCGCGAGCATCCGTGGCTCCGACCGGCCATCGAGGCCGCGTCGCAGCGCACCCCGGCGGTACTGGCGCACATGAACGCCGTGGCGGGCGAGCTCGCCGGTGGGGGTTTCTCGTATGACCTCGTGCACCACGCCATGCACGCGCTCGGCCACCGCATCTGGGGGTTTAGCCCCGAAGCGTTTTCGACGCGACCCGCACCGGGCTCACCCGCGCCGCCCGTGCCGTCGCTCGAAGAACAGCAGGCGATGATGGGTGCGATGGCGCAGCAGTACCCGCACATCGCAGGCGTGGTCATCGACACCGCAACCCGCCATCCCCTCGGCGCGTGCGACGACCAGTTCGAGTTTGAGTTCACGCTCGACCTGCTCCTTGACGCGTTTGCGCGGCTTCACGAAACAGGGTGGGAGTCACGCGCCGCGGGGTGACCCGGCGCCCCCACGCCTCTCCTCCCCATCGCACACAATCTCGCGTCGTGCTCGCGAGGGCGCTCTCTGCCGACGGCCACGAGCGCCATCGCGCATCATCTCCGCGGGCGCCGGCGTTCTCCGGCACGAACCGCCGGCGCCCACCCGGCGCCTCTCTCTGACGTCGGGTGCTGACTCGACACTCAGGAGCACGCTATGACCGACATCATCACTCTCACCGGCCTCGTCGCCACATCGCCGCGGCACATTGTCACGAGCGAGGGTCTCTCGATCACCTCGTTTCGCCTCGCCTCGAACCAGCGACGCTTTGACCGCACGCAGAACGCGTGGGTCGACGGCGACACCAACTGGTACACCATCACGGCCTTTCGGCAACTGGGCACTCACGTCGCCACCTCGGTCGAGAAAGGTCAGCGGGTCATCGTCACGGGGCGTGTTCGCATTCGCGATTGGGAAAGCGGCGAAAAGTCGGGCACGACCATCGAGATCGACGCCGAGTCGATTGGCCACGACCTGACGTGGGGGCGCGCAACCTTCACGCGCAGCGTCATCTCGGCGAAGTCCGACGCGGCCGAGGGCGTGGCGTCGACGGGCGAGCCGGAGGCCGATGCGTTCGCGCCGAGCCCGGCGACCGACGAGCCCTCGGCTCGCGGCACGTCGCTCGATGAGCGCGAGCTGGCCGTGAGCGGGGCATCCCCGACGCCCTTCTGAGCGGCGGCCACGACTGCTCTAACGAACGCGAATCCCCCCGCGCTGCCACAGCGTCACGGCAGCGACGCGGGGGTTTGCGTTGTCTCCTGTGTCGAGTCCGAGCGCCAGGAAGAGCCGATTGAGCATGGTCTCGACGGCGCGCACCGAGGTCCCCCGGGCCTCGGCTAACGCTCGTGTCGATGCCCCCTCGGCCAGCATGCGCAAAACCTCAGCTTGGGCGGGCGTCACCGTCGGAACGGAGTCGTCGGCATCAACGGGCCCGGTGACACCGTCGACGGCGGTGTTCCCGCTGATAGCGAAGTGCACGGCCTCGACCAGGTCATCGACGCGAGTTAGCTGTGACTTGACGAGATAGACCGCCGTTGAAGGAATCATGTCGGGATTCGCGACGGCAAGTTTGGGTGAACGGTGCGACGTCAATACGACGAGTCCCACCCACGGAAACTCTTCGGCCACCGTGCGGAGCAATTCAGCACCTGTCGCCGTCGTGCCAAAGTTCAGGTCGCTGACGACGGCGTGCGGGTCGACAGCGCGAACCGCCTCGAGCGCAAGGGTCACCGACGTCGCTGTCGTCACCTCAAACCCACGTGCCCCGAGACCTCCGCTGATTAGTGAGAGGGTAAAGGAGTCATCGTCGGCCACAACCACTCGAAGGCTGTGGTTCTCGGCCTCACTCATCAGTCGGACCTGCCGCAGCGCGGTGCTCGCGCAGGGTATCTCGAACACTCGTGACTAGCTGATAGGCGGTATACGGCTTCGCAAGAAATCGAGAGATTCCCATGCCAATTGATGTCGCATCTGTGCCCCGCGTTGTAAAGCCGCTCGCGGCAATAATCGGAATGTGCGGATGATTCTCTTCGAGATAGGCGCTGGTCGCGGCGCCATCCATCACCGGCATCATCATGTCGGTGA
>JBDKJR010000266.1:0-5414 GCA_039796515.1 Actinomycetota bacterium | reverse complement strand
TCGCTCGTCGCGGCGTTCGCTCTCGGCCCCATGATCATCTTCGGACTCTACGGCGGTGCACTCGCCGACCGCTTCGACCGGCGAACGGTGGCGCTCGTCGCCGCGATCGCCGCCTGGGCCTCGACGGCCGCGATTGCCCTCTATAGCTGGATGGGCGTGCCCGACATTTGGCCGCTCTACGTGTTCATCACCCTCAACTCGGTCGCCGCGGTCATGGTTCAAGTAGCACGCTCGGCCATGGTGCCGCGCCTCGTGCGGCTCGAACTCTTACCCGCCGCGGGCGCGCTCGGCGGCATCAGCGCGGGCGTGCAGCTCACGGTCGGGCCCGCGCTCGCCGGCCTGCTCGTGGCCTACCTCGGGTTCAGCGTCACCTACACGGTCGATGTCGTGTTGTTTCTCGCGGCGTTCTATGGGCTCTACACGCTGCCCTCGCTCATTCCCGATGGCGAGCGCCGCCGAGCCGACCTGCGCTCGGTCGTTGAGGGGTGGGCGTTTTTGCGGGTGGCGCCGAACATCCGTGCCTCGTTCGTGCTCGACATTGTGGCGATGACGTTCGGCAACCCGCGCGTGCTCTTTCCGGCGATCGGCGCCCTGCTCATCGGGGGCGGGGCCGTCACGGTGGGCATCCTCTCGTCGGCAGGCGCGGTCGGGATGCTCGTGCTCGGCCTGCTGTCGGGTCGCGTCTCGGCGGTGCGCGCCCATGGCAAAGGCATGGTCATCGCCGTCGCTGCCTATGGCGCCAGCATTGTGTTGTTGGGGGTGTTGTTGCTCGCGACGACGGTGTTGCCGATCACTGTCGGCACCGACATCACTCAGGCGAACATTCCCGCGCTCGTGGTGGCCTCGGTGTTGCTCGCGATCTCGGGCGCAGCCGACTCGGTCAGCATGATCTACCGCACGACGATGATCCAGGCCGCGGTGCCCGATGTCATGCGCGGCCGCTTGCAGGGGCTCTTCACGGTGGTCGTGAACGGCGGGCCGCGCGTCGGCGACCTCTACGTCGGAGCCCTGAGCCTCACGGCGCTGCTGTGGTTCCCTCCCCTGCTCGGCGGGCTCATCATCATCGTCATCTGCGCGGTGTTCTTGCGCATCTACGCGAGCCTGCGCGACTACGACGCCCTCGACCCGCGGCCCTGAGCGGCAGCGCCGGCAGAGGCACGCCCGCACAAACGAAAACCCCCGCACTACCCGGTGCGGGGGTTCTCGTGAACGTGCGTCAGCAGCGTTCGATTCTCACGACGCTACGGACGACCACCGGGGGTGTCGGCAGGCTTGCCGTTGTCGGTAGACGACTCGTCGTCGTGAGTGGCGGCACCGGTATTCCCGTGACCGATGCCGTTGCCATTGCCAGAGCCGTTGCCGGCCCCGTTGCCATTCGAGCCGGCGCCATTCTCGGCGTCGTTCGCCGCGCGCTCTTCGGCCTTTTCGTTCTTGAGCTCACGCGCCTGTTCTGAGACCGCTGCGCCAAACTCAGACCCGATCTTGTTCGGGTCGCGAGCGCCTTGCTTCACCCAGTCGCTGAATTCGCCCGAGCCGACGGGCAGCGGAGCCTCGCACTCTGCGGTGTCGGTGCCCTCGTCGACCGTTCCATCGGTCGTCATGCCGTCATCGGTCACGGTGGTGTCGTCGGTCGTGGTGTCGTCGGTCGTGCCGTAGAGCTCGTCTTCGGCGGCTTCGTCTTCCGCCGTACCATTCGTCGTTCCGTCCGTCGCGCCGTCGGTCGCGCCGTCGTCGACAACGACGCACTCGTCCAGCGCACCGTCGGTGCCGTCAGTACCCTCGCTCGAGCCGTCGGTGCTGCCGTCGGTGCCGGCGGTGCCGTCGTCTTCCGTCGGAACGATCGTGGAAACGACACCATCAAAGGCGTCTTGCGCGGGGCCGGGAAGCGCCCCTGCGGCGCCAACCCCCATAAAGCCGAGGGCAAGAACGCCCACGGCGGCCGCAATCTTTGCGGCGAGTCCGAATCGTGGTGGTGCCATTGTCGTGTTCCCCTTGGTGGATACCGACTCGTCGCTCACGCTGCCCCCCAGCGTGGGTCGTTCGAGTCGTGCCGCGAGCGCAACCGAGGGCTGCGGCGCGGTGAGCTGAGAGGCATCACGACGCACGTCGGCGATCGAGGCCGCCAACTCAGCAAGCTCGGGGCGGCCCTCAGGGGTCGCGCCCGAGAGCAGCTGCAGCGCCTCGGCGTCGGTGATCGTGTGCTTTCTCATCTCACTACTCGCTATCGTTCGCGAGCGCTGGAGGGGTACGGGGTGCCTCAAACTTTTTTCGCAGCCGCTCGAGAGCGCGTCGTTGCAGCGCCTTGACGGCACCCGGCTGCTTGCCGAGCACCTCAGCAACCTGCTCGACGGTCAGGTCAGCGACGATGCGCAGCGCCATGACGTCGCGTTGGTCGGCTGGCAGCTCCGCGATGAGCTGCAGCGCACGCTGGTCGCCTAAGCGCGTGGTCGCGTCGTCTTCGGCGCTGGATGCCCGCCGCGGGTCTTCGCTGGCGATCAGTTCGACCGTCTCACCGCGTCGGCCGCGCATCCGCAGTTCATCGACGAGGCGACGGTAGGCGATCGAGAAGACGAACGAGCGAAACGCCGTCGCGTCTCCGCTGAAACTGGCGAGCCGATCGAAAACGGTGAGAAAGACCTCGCTCGTCAGGTCGTCCGGCTCACGCGAGCCGCGCGCCGTGAGAAAGGCCGCCACGGCGGGAGCATGGTCGCTCCACAAACGCGTGCACGCCCAACTGGCTCCCGCCTGCGCGGCAACGAGCACCGACGCGAACGCGTCGTCGCCCAGGGTGCTTCGGTCTGCCATCGCCCCTCCGGCTAGGCCTCGACGCTCATGGCGCCAAACCCTTGACGAGAACGCGGGACCTAGCGTCGTGCCGTGCGGCGGTGACGCGCCACGACGAGGCCGACCCCACCGAGCACCAGCAGCCCAGCAGCAGCGGCAAGACCTGCTGCGGTGCTGTCCGACGCTCCCGTCGCGGCAAGCTGAGCGCCCAGCACGAGGCCGCGGTCGGGGCCCCAGTACTGCGTCGTGGTCGAGACCGACCCCGTGGTGTCGATGTCGGCGAGAGCGTATGCCGGCGAAAGAGCATCGGGCTTTGACGCGCTACCGAGAGACAGCTCAGGATTGTCGTAGGGAAGCGTGACGAGTGTGTAGACACCCGGCGTGATAGTGATCACCAGTTCTGAGAAGTAGTTGTCGAGGTAGCGGTTGCTCGCATCGCGCGCTGCACCGTGCCCGTCTAGTTCGGCGTCGACGACTTCGCGGATGGCCTCACTGTCGTCTTGGCACTCAATGAAGCCCGCCTCGGTGTCGGTCGGGTCGAACGAGCTATAGAGCACCAGCACGGGGTCGACCCAGGGGCTCGCGGTGCCCCAGGGGTTTCCCTCTTCGCCTTCACCGGTGGAGCCGTTGCCAGCAAGGCCACTCTCGAATGGCGTATAGCCCGAGAAGCGAAAGGTATACGTGCCCGTGGTCAGCACCGTGAAATCTTGAGCGAGATAAGGCTGAACTCCCTCACCGTGAATGCAGTCGACGAGATTGCCCGTGTCGCCCTCAGCGAAGAGCGCCGTGTCACCTGTGTAGGTCGAGGTGACCTCGTACAACTGGCTGCCCGAGGGGTCGTCGATCAGGGCGCTCGGCAGGTAGAAGACGCGGAAGTCTGCGGCACTACTGGTGAAGAAAGCGCGGAACGACGAATTGGGTTCGAGAGTGACAGTGGTCGCGGTGCCGTCGAAGTTCACGTCAACAATGCCAGCGGGCACCGCCGACGTGATCTCGTTTGACGCGAAGTCATCGAGGTTGCAGTCGAAGGTGACCGTCAACGATCCGCCAGGAACGTGGACGAGATCCGCGTAGAACGGCACGCCGTCAGCGTCATAGTCCGCGACGAATTCAGCGCAGTTCACGTCGATGTCGTAGCTCGGGAACGGCGAGTTCACCGTGACGCCCTCGTCAACAACGGCCGGGTAGGTCAGCGGCACTGCCGATGCCACGGCCGCGGGCGCCAGCAGGGCGACGGCCGCGATGGTGGCGGCCGAAACGGTCAGGGATGCGCGGGAAAGACGACGCACGGGAATCTCGCTTCTCAGTCGGGTAAGCATGCACGCTCACTGTATCGAAACCGGCGCCGGACGGTAACGCGAGGGACGGCAATGCGAGGGGTTCGGGATGCCCGTCTCGAGCATCCCGAACCCCTCTCTGGTGGCGCCTCGCGCTAGTCGCCCTTCACGTTCACGAGTTGCCGCAGCGTGTGCCTGATCTCGACCAGGTCGGCCGCGTCGGCCATGACCTCGTCAATCGGCTTGTACGCGTGCGGGATCTCGTCGATGAACGCGTCGGTGTCGCGGAACTCGATGCCCACCATGGCCTCCCGCAACTGGTCTTGCGTGAAGGTCTGCCGAGCCTTCGACCGCGAGTAGAGCCGGCCGGCTCCGTGCGGCGATGACTCGATCGCCATGGCGTTGCCCTTGCCGACAACCACGTACGACGCCGTGCCCATCGAGCCCGGAATCAAGCCGAGCTCTCCGGCCTTCGCCGAGATCGCGCCCTTTCGCGACACCCACACCTCTTTGCCGAAGTGCGTCTCTTTCTGGGTGAAGTTGTGGTGGCAGTTGATCCGCTCGAGCTGAGCGACGTCGCCGCCCACCCAGTCGGTGAACTGCCGCACGACCCGGTCCATCATCTCTTCCCGGTTGAGCAGCGCGTAGTGCTGCGCCCACTTCAACTCGGCGATGTACCGCGTGAACTCTGGTGTGCCCTCGACGAGGTACGCGAGGTCAGCATCCGGCAGCGAAATGAACCACTGCGCGGCGAGCTTCTTCGCGATGTCGATGTAGGTCTGGGCGATCCGGTTGCCCACACCCCGGCTGCCCGAGTGCAAGAACAGCCACACCCGGTTCTGCTCGTCGGCCGACACCTCAATGAAGTGGTTGCCGCTGCCGAGCGTTCCGAGCTGCTCGCGCCACCGTCCGGCCCGCTGTGCGGGGTCGAACCCGGCCTGCTCTGCCATGGCCTCCAGCTCGGCCACCCGCGGCGCGGCCGTCGCGACGATGCGGTTGTTCGCCGCACCCGCGCTCAGGGGAATGGCCCGCTCGATGGCAAGCCGCAACGGCGTGCGGTCATCCGGCAGCTGGTCGACGGTCTTGTCGGTCAGCACCGCGATCATTCCGCAGCCGATGTCGACCCCGACGGCCGCCGGCATCACAGCCCGCAGCGTCGGAATGACCGAGCCGACCGTCGCGCCCAACCCCAAGTGGGCGTCGGGCATGAGGGCCACGTGCGGGTAGATGAACGGCATGGTCGCGGTCGTGCGCGCCTGCTCGAGCGTCTTCTCGTCGAGGATGCTCGCCCAGCTGGCGAGGGTCTTCGAGTACTTCTGCATGATCCTTTCGATTCTCTTCGGTGTTCTGGTT
>JBDKJR010000265.1:0-4885 GCA_039796515.1 Actinomycetota bacterium | reverse complement strand
CACGGTGGTGACGCAGCTTCTCGCCTTCCACATCGAGGTCAGGAAGCGCACGATCGAAAGCCTTCGGGAACCACCAGGCAGCCTTGCCAAACAGGGCCATGAGGGCGGGGCCCAGCGTCATGCGAATGAGGAAGGCGTCGATCGCGATTCCCACGGCCAGGCTCAAGGCGATGGGCTTGATGAGCCCCGCTCCCTCGGGCACGAAGGCCGCGAAGACGAAGAACATGATGAGGGCTGCGGCCGTCACGACGCGCGCGCCATTGGCGAATCCGTCGTCGATGGCTTGATGCGCATCGCCCGTGCGCACGAACTCTTCGCGCATACCCGAGACCAAGAAGACTTCGTAGTCCATCGCGAGCCCGAACAGCACGGCCATGAGGATGATCGGCATGAAGCTCAAGATGGGGCCGGGCTCGGCGTGAAGCAGCTCGGCGCCCCATCCCCATTGAAAGACGGCCACGGTGATGCCCATGGCACTGCCGACCGAGAGCAAGAAGCCCAGGGCTGCCTTGACCGGAACGAGCACCGAGCGGAAGACGGCCATGAGCAGCACGACCGAGAGGCCGACCACCACGAGGCCAAAGGGAATGAGTGCGCCCGTGAGTCGCGTCGAAATGTCGATTCCCACGGCCGTCACCCCGGTGACGGCGAGCGGGGTGCCGAACTCGGCTTCGATCGCATCGCCCGCCGCGCGAAGATCGGCAACGACCTGTTTCGTGGCGGGGTCATCGGGGGCCGTCTCGGGGGCGACCTGGAAGATGGCCGTCTCGAGACCCGGCGACGGGATGCCCGGGCTCACGCTCGCGACGCCGTCAAGCTGCTCGAGCTCACCGCGAATCGCCGCGAGGTCATCAAGAAAGTCGGTCGTCTGCGTGATGTCGAGCGTCACGAGCAGCGGCCCGGCCGTACCGGGGCCGAAGGCGTCGGCGATGAGGTCGTAGGCCTCGCGTTGCGTCGAGCCCGCGGGCTCGCTGCCGCCGTCGGGCAGATTGAGGTCGAGCGAGAACGCCGGAATCGAGAGCACGCCCAGCAGGGCGATGACCGAAATGCTCGTGATCACGGGGCGCTTCATGACGCCGCGCACCCAGCGCCGACCCATCGTGGGGCCCGCGGTCGAGTCGGGGTGTGCGCGCTTCCACGCTCGAGAACCCTCGCGGGGAACCAGCTTCTCTTTCGCGACCCCGAGAAACGCGGGCAACAGGGTCACGGCAGCGGCAATCGCCACGAGCACGGCGAACGCCGCGCCCACGCCCATGACTGACAAGAACGGAACGCCGACCACGAGAAGCCCCAGCAGGGCGATGATGACCGTCGCGCCCGCGAAGACGACCGCACTACCGGCCGTGCCGACCGCGACCGCTGCCGACTCCCCCGGATCCATGCCCCGGGCCAGTTGACCGCGATGTCGCGACACGATGAACAAGGCGTAGTCGATACCCACGGCGAGGCCGATCATGACCGCGAGCAGCGGCGCCGAGCTCGAGACGGGCAAGAAGGCGGCGAGCGCGAGAATGCCACCCATGACAATGCCCACGCCGACGAGCGCGCTGGCGAGAGGCATCCACGCGGCCCGGAGCGATCCGAACGTCACGACGAGCACCGCGCCCGCGAAGAGCACGCCGAGCACCTCAGTGATCGTCAGACCCACGGTCGTGTCTTGAAAGACCTGACCGGCGAACTCGACGCGAACATCCACCGTGTCGGCGGTCGCGAGCAGCTCGGCAATCGTGGCCTCGCTCACGGTTGACGAGGCTCCCTCGAGCTGCACGCGCACGATCGCGATCGTTCCGTCGTCGCTCACTTGGCCGTCGGCGAATTCGTCAAAGGGCCCGAGAACCGAGTCGACGCCGTCGACCGTCGTGAGGGCGCGCTCCAGCGTGTCGATCTGGTCGCGGATGCGCGCATCCGTCACCTCGGAACCCTCGGGCGCCACGACCACGGCTTGAGCGCTCGCGCCCGAAACGGCCGGGAACAGCGCGTCAAGCTGATCGAGCGCTACTTGCGATTCGGTGCCCGGGATGCTGAACGTCTCGTCGGTCTGCCCGCCGAGCGCAACGCCCCCACCGATCGCGGCCGCGAACAACACGAGCCACGCCACAATGACGAGGCGCGCACGGGTGTAGGAGAACCGGCCGAGCCGGTAGAGAAGCGTGGCCAACGGAGGCCTCCTTTATGCGATGCGGGGGTCGGCGGGCACGAGCAGGTCGTGAAGGATCTCGAGAAGTGCAGACCGCACCTCGTCGATCGGGATCTCGCCGTTGAGCCCCAGTCGCTCGGCGGCCGCCAGGGTGTAGGCGACACCACCGAATGCCACGCCAAAGCGCAGCTTTTCGAGTGTTGAACCGCTCGCGAGCCGAAACAGCTCAGAGATGCGGCGCATGAGAAGAGTTGCCCGGTGCATCACCGGAACGTCATCGAGCGTGGCGCCCTGGTTGATGACAAGCGGCACGACCTGACGGTGCGTCAGTAGAAGGTCGACAAACCGTTCGACGAAGTCGCTGTGCCGCAGGGCACCGGCTTGGTCAATCGAGACGATGAGCATGTCGAGGTCGTCGAGCGCGGGGTTGACGATCTCAGCGAGCAGTCGTTCTTTCGACTCGAAGTGGTACAGCACGCTGGCCTTCGACATGCCGGCGAGGTCAGCGATGCGCTGCAGAGACGTTGCCGCGAAGCCTGCCATCGCAAACTCGGCCAAGGCAATGGCGCGCAGTTCGTCATGACGGGACATGCTCACCACCGTACTGACCGATCGGCCAGGTTTCTGACCAGTCGGTCAGTTTCGAAGGATGCTCTATGAACTTTCCCAGGCAGGCCGCCACGCTCGGCCAGCACCCGCTAGCGTGGGGGCAACGCGAGGAGGGCGTCATGCGCAAGTTCTTGTTCAACGGTGCGGTGCTCAGCGCGGCGTTCTCTGCCGTGGGCGTCGTCAATGCCACGCGCAACGGCCCTCGCGACTGGCGACTTGCCCTCATGTGGGTCAGCTGGGGAATTAGCGTGGCGATCGCCGTCGGCACGGTCATCGAAGAGAGCCGTGAGCCCGAGCCCTTCGAGCTCGACGACTAACTCACGGCGACCAGCGGGGCGTCGTCGTGCGGTGGATGCCCTACAACTGCCAGGGCAGCAGAACGCCAATCAGCACGAAGAGCCCGCCCGTCGCGCGATTGAACCAGCGCCCCGCGCGAGCCAGCACGGGCTGCAACGACTGCGAGAGCCCCGCGACCACGAGCTCGAACACAAACTCGATGACGATGAACGTGCTTGCCATAATCACAAACTGCACGGCGAGATCGCGCTCGGGGTCGATGAATTGCGGCAAGAAGGCCACGAAGAACAAGATGCCTTTAGGGTTCGTGACGGCCGCGAGCAAGCCCTGCTGAAAAAGCGACCAGCGCGACGCCACGGGACGGTCGACGGATGCTGCCACCGTGATCGGCGCCGACCGCCACACCATCACCCCGAGGTAGACGAGGTACGCGCCGCCGACCCACTTGAGCACGACGAGCAGTTCGGGCACGACGATGAGCAGCGCGCCGATGCCGAACATGGCGATCGCAATGACGATGAAGAACCCGAGCGCTCCGCCCAACACCGTGAAGACCGTGCGGCGCACCCCGTAGAGGGCTCCGTGCGTGAGAGCGAGCAGCCCGTTCGGCCCCGGCGTGAACGACAGGCCGATCGCCGCCACGAGAAAGACCAGCCAGGTGTCGAGCGTCACCCGACCATCCTGCCGCCCCGCAGAGGCGTTACGGCACCATCCAGCCCAGTGCGCCCGGAATCGACTGCAACACGATGAGCACCGTGATGAGCCCGAGCAGGCCCAGGCTCCACGGCAGGAGCTTGCGGAGCAGCGTGCCCTCCGAGCCCACCATGCCGACGGCCGCGGCGGCCACCGCGAGGTTCTGCACCGAGAGCATCTTTCCGAGCACGCCCGCCGACGAGTTGGCGGCGGCCATGAGCACGGGCGGCAAGCCCACTTGTTCGGCGGCGGCCACCTGCACGGGGCCGAAGAGCACGTTCGACGAGGTGTCAGATCCCGTGAGCGCGACGCCGATCCAGCCGATGATGGGCGACAGCACGACGAAGAATCCGCCGGCCGACGCGAGCGCGACACCGAGCGACGTGGCCTGACCCGACAGGTTCATGACGAACGAGAGGCCGAGCACCGAGCACACCGTGACAATCGTCCAGCGCAATTGGTGCAGCGTCGATCCGTAGGCCTTGACGGCCGTGCGCGGCACGATTCGGTAGAGCACGGCCGTCAGCAGGCCGGAGATCAGCAGCAGGGTTCCCGTGGCCTTGAGGGTGTCGAAGTGCATGGTCTGCGCCCCCGCAGGCTCCCCCGCGGCCGTGACAACGTCGAGGCCCGGCCATGCAAAGGTGACGGTTCCGACGACAGCGAGCCACTGCTTGATGGCGGGAATCTGCGCGATCGAGAACACGATCATGATGATCAGGTAGGGCGCAATCGACATGAGCACCTCGCGCACGGGCGGGCGCTGCACGGCCGGCGCCCCGGCTTCGACGGCACCGCTGATTCCCACGAGCTCAGCGGGCTGCCACACGCGCAGCATGAGCAAGACCGCGGCAATCGTGGCGACCGCGGCGACCACGTCGGTGAGTTCGACGGCGAAGAAGTTAGAGGTCACGAACTGCGCGAGACCGAAGACCACGCCGGCGACGAGCGCCACAGGCCAGGTTTGGCGAACCCCGCGGCGGCCATCCACCAAGAACACCAAGATGAGCGGAACGAGAACGGCAATGAACGGCGTCTGGCGGCCGGCCATCGAGGCGAGGTCGTGCAGGGGTAGACCCGTGACGCCCGAGAGCGCGATGACGGGGGCGGCCAGCGCACCGAACGCCACGGGAGCAGTGTTGGCGAGCAACG
>JBDKJR010000264.1:0-4252 GCA_039796515.1 Actinomycetota bacterium | reverse complement strand
CAGAACCAGTTCAGTTCTGACCCAATCGTGGCCAACGACCTCGCGCTGCTGCAGCGCGGCGAAACCGAAGTGCTGCGCGGCAACCTGCTGACGCTGCCGATCGGTGGCGGCTTCCTCTACGTGCAGCCGGTCTACGTGCGCTCGACGGGTGAGACCAGCTTCCCGTTGCTGCGCAAGGTGCTCGTGGCCTTTGGTGACTCGATCGCCTTCGAAGACACGCTCGACGAAGCGCTCGACTCCCTCTTTGGCGGAGACTCGGGAGCCAACGCGGGTGACGGCGACGTCGACCCCGTTGACCCGACCGACCCGACCGAGCCGACGGACCCGACCGAGCCCACCGACCCCGGTGTCGAGATTTCGGCCGAGCTGGCGCAGGCCCTGCAAGACGCTCGCCAGGCTCTGCTCGACCGTCAGCAGGCCTACGCCGACAACGACCTGGTCGCGGCGGCCGAGGCCGACGAGCGCCTGCAAGAGGCGATCGAGCGGGCGCTCGCACTGAGCGAATAGCCGCTGAGCGAGTCGGTCACGGAGAGAGCGTTGACGAGTGGCGCACGCTGAGCTTCCTGAGTGGGCCCGGGTGAACCGGGCCCACTGGGACGAAAAGGTTCCCGTGCACGTCGCGAGCGAGTTCTATGACCTCGCTCCGTTGCGGGCGGGGGAGGGCCGGCTGTACCCGATCGAAGAGGCTGAGCTGCCGATCATCTCGCCCGAGGGGTGGAACGGCCTGCGGGTGCTGCACCTGCAGTGCCACTTCGGCGCCGACACCCTCGTGCTCGCGCAGCGCGGGGCCACGGTCGTGGGGCTCGACTTTTCGATGCCGGCGGTACGCCAGGCTCGCGAGCTCGCCACCGAGCTTGGGCTCGACGACCGCAGCCGGTTCATCTGCGCCGACCTCTACGACGCTCGGCACGCACTGCCCGATCCCGAGGGCTTCGACGTCGTTTACACGACGTGGGGCACGATCGGCTGGTTGCCCGATATTGCCGAGTGGGCGCGCATCATCGCGTGGTTTCTCAAGCCTGGCGGGCGGCTGTACTTTGCTGACGGGCATCCGTCGGCATTCGTCTTTGACGACCCGAGCGATGACCAACCGGCGGCCCTGCTTGACGGTGGCCC
The DNA here is from genome assembly GCA_039796515.1 of Actinomycetota bacterium. Taxonomy (GTDB): domain Bacteria; phylum Actinomycetota; class Actinomycetes; order Actinomycetales; family Microbacteriaceae; genus Microcella. The sequence continues at coordinate 3,136 of JBDKJR010000264.1, read as the reverse complement.
CGCCCGGTTTCCGACCCCGCAATTCGGCTACTTCACGAGCGAGCCGTTCGACCTTGACGACCCCGCCGATTATGCCGATGCGGATGCCGTGCTCACGCACTCGCGCACCGTCGAGTGGATGCATCCGCTCGGGCAGACCCTCACGGCTCTCGTCGAGGCGGGCCTGTCGATCGACTTCGTGCACGAGCACGACGCGGTTCCGTGGCAAATGTATTCGGTGCTCGAACCGCGCGGCGATGGGTTGTGGGGATGGCCCGCTACCGCCTGGTTGCCCCTCGGCATGAGCCTCGCCGCCACCCGCCGCTGAGCTCACCCGCCGACCCGTGGTCAGTCCTCATCGGCGCACCTGCTATTCTGGAAGCACGCCGCGGGGTGGAGCAGTTCGGTAGCTCGCTGCGCTCATAACCCAGAGGTCGCAGGTTCAAATCCTGTCCCCGCAACCATTGTCCTGTCTCAGGACATAGGAAACCCTCGAACCTATTGGTTCGGGGGTTTCTTGCGTTCTGGGGCAATCTGTGGTCGGGCATTCAGTCGGCGGCTCAGAAGATCGGTAATGCGGTCTCGTCGGCGTGGAATGCGACCGTCGCGTTTGTCGACAAGTACAAGGCCGAGATTGCCGGTTTTGTGGTGGGTCTTGCCGTGGGGATCGGATGCACGGTCGCGACCGGCGGTGCGGGTGTGGTGGCGTGTGCGATCGCGGGTGGTGCTGCCGGCGCTGCGGTGACAAATGTCATCAAGCAGGCCGAGAGTGGCAAGCCGTTCGATGTGGGTTCGTTCGCTGTTGACACGCTCGTCGGTGGAGTCACGGGCGCTATCGGTGGTGCGGCGGGTCCGTTGTTGGGGGCCGCGATTCGTGCGGTGACCTCGTCGGGTGCGGGTGCTGCAGCGATTTCGGCGGTGCGTACGGGCATTTCGAATGTGTTGAATCGCACGCCGAGTTTTAGGCCGTCTCCGGTGTCGGTGCGTCCTCAGGCGGCGCCGGGTGGTGGCGCGGTGCGGCCGGCCCCACGCCTCAGCCAAGACATCGCCGTGAACCCCATCGCGCCAAGAGCTTTGCCTTTGAACAGACCAGTGAGTTCAAGCCAGACTCAGAACGAGTTCGTGTGGAACAGAATCGAAGACTTGCAAGCGGCGGGCGCACGTGAGATTAGAGTGAACCAACAGCAGGTAAACATCCTCGGGCAAAGAGTCGGCGTGAACCGGCCCGACCTGCAATACACATTGAATGGTCGGCGAGTGTATGAAGAGTTCGACATCCCGTCATCGAACCGCGGGCCCATCCATGAGGAGCGGCTATACGCGAACGATCCTGATGGAGTCGTCGAGCAGTTCGAGGTGCCATGAACAGTCCTGCTGAGCTTTGGTCGCGCCGATTCGCCCCAGTTACCGATCAGATCGGCTTCCTTCGGGCGCCGCTCATGGATGTCGCAGCAAGTCTTCGCCGTTGGCGAGAGAAGCTGCACGGCTCGGCGCTTGCGACGACACTCGAGGGCAGTTTGGAAGCGAACATTCGAGCGCTCGAACCGTTGACCTTCGGGGTGGTGCCACGCGAACTACTTGTGGCAACGGAGAACTCAGAATGGACGGCGATCTTTGATTGCATGCTTCCGCACGGTGATCCGATCTCCAGCGTGAGTTATCTCGCACGAATCATCGGCACTGACGGAATCGTCATCACTTCGATACCGCCATCGGCCCCAGGATCGACGACGGGCCCGTACGGGGCGCGGCAGTTTGAGGTCGTGGGGCCTGCGTCTTACCGTTCCCCTCAATCGCGAGCGATATCGGTAACTCAGGATGGGAATCGGTGGCGATTCGATGAGTCAGGTTCGCTTCAAGAATTCGAAACTCCGGAGGCATACCTCAGGCGAAGAGTCGAAGATCGGCTCACTGGTGAAATGCTCGTTCAGTATTCGTCGAAGCTGGGTCTTCGACCTTTTGACGGCAACTTCTTCGAAGGGCCTTGTGTGCTGGTCACAAATTCTTCGCGACCACCGTCAGGCCTTCCCGCCCTCACGATAAGCGAAGCCAGCAACTGGGTCCCCGAGAGCTGAGGTATTCCCGAGCGACCTTCACTCCATGGTCTAAGGCCGAGTGTCGACTCGCAAAGAACCTTTCGTCGAATTCCATTGGCCGCAGACCCGGACTGGTTGTGGCCGCGGGGGCGGTTTGGAATTGACTCTGCACAGCCCACGCTGACAAAGCACTTTGCACATGGCCTGACCCGTCAGGCTTGCTCTGGGGCGATCTACGGTCGGGTATCCAGTCGGCGGCTCAGAACAACGGTGGTGCGGCGGGTCCGTTGTTGGGGGCCGCGATTCGTGCGGTGACCTCGTCGGGTGCGGGTGCTGCTGCGATTTTGGCGGTGCGTACGGGCATTTCGAATGTGTTGAATCGCACGCCGAGCTTTAGGCCGTCTCCGGTGTCGGTGCGTCCTCAGGCGGTGCCGGGTGGTGGCGCGGTGCGGCCGGCCGGGTCGCCGTCGAACAACGCTGCGTTGTGCGCGATCGGCAACAGTTTCGCCCCCGCAACCCTCGTGTTGATGGCCGACGGCTCCACCGAGCCGATTGAGCAGATCAACCTCGGCGACGAGGTGTGGGCTGCTGACCCCGAGACCGGTGAAGCAGGCGCTCGCCCCGTGACGGCGCTCATCGAGGGTGAGGGTGTGAAAGACCTCGTCACGGTGAGCACCGGGTCGGGGTCGGTGGTGGCGACTGTGGGGCATCCGTTCTGGAGTGTGTCGGATGCTGCGTGGGTTGACGCCGGCGATCTGTCGGTCGGGGATGCGGTGCTTCAGGCTGACGGTGCCACGAGTGTGGTCACTCAGGTGGTGGAGGTGTCTCGGCCGGCGGTGGTGCATAACCTGACGGTTGCGGATCTGCACACGTATTTCGTGGTGGTGGGGGATGCGCCTACGCTGGTGCACAACTGTGGCGGTGCGGCGATCGGTTTCTCAGACGACACCGTCAGCTCAGCGTTCCAGGGAATGAGGAACGAGGGAGCCCATGCCGTCCGTCACCTCCGCGACGAGGGATTGATTCCGAACAGTGGCAGCCTTGCGTCGCAACGTAGCCAGCTCGAAGCAATCGTTTCGCCAATACTCCAACGTCCGAGTGTGTCCTTCCAGTGGAAGCTG
>JBDKJR010000263.1:0-5547 GCA_039796515.1 Actinomycetota bacterium | reverse complement strand
CGCGCGAGGCGTGCACTGCTGTCGGCCTGCAGGGCGTCGAGCCACGCGGGGCGCGCGAAGGGCCGGTGATACACGGGGCTGTCGATCGCGACCGTGCGCGGGTCGACATCGACGATCGTTTCGCCCTGCCAGTGGATGATCAAGCGACCCGTGTCGGTCACCTCACCGAGCACGCTCGTCTCGACATCCCACTTCGCCGTCACGGCAAGGAAGGCCTCGAGTTTGCTCGGCTCGACGATCGCCATCATGCGCTCTTGGCTCTCGCTCATCAGAATCTCTTCGGCCGTGAGTGAGGGATCGCGCAGCAGAACCTGATCGAGATCGACGACCATGCCGCCGTCACCGTTGCTCGCGAGTTCACTTGTGGCGCAGGAAATGCCCGCGGCACCGAGGTCTTGGATGCCCTTCACGAGGTCGCCCGCGAACAACTCGAGGCAGCACTCGATGAGCACCTTCTCGGCGAAGGGGTCGCCGACCTGCACGGCCGGACGCTTCGTCGGCCCACCCTCGCTGAACGTGTCGCTCGCGAGAATGGATGCCCCGCCGATGCCGTCGCCGCCCGTGCGCGCGCCGAACAGCACGACCTTGTTGCCGACACCGCGCGCGTTCGCGAGGTGCAGGTCGTCGTGCCGCAGCACGCCCACGGCCAGAGCGTTGACGAGCGGATTGGCCTGATACACCGCGTCGAAGACGGTTTCGCCACCGATGTTGGGCAACCCCAGGCAGTTGCCGTAGTGGCTGATGCCACTCACGACGCCCGGAACGACGCGCGCCGTGTCGGCGTGGTCGATGGCACCGAAGCGGAGGGCATCCATGACCGCAACAGGCCGCGCGCCCATCGAGATGATGTCGCGCACAATGCCGCCAACGCCCGTGGCTGCGCCCTGGAAGGGCTCGATGTAGCTCGGGTGGTTGTGGCTCTCGATCTTGAAGGTGACGGCCCAGCCTTCACCGATGTCGACGACGCCCGCGTTCTCGCCCATGCCCACCATGAGGTGTTCGCGCATCTCGTCGGTGACCTTCTGGCCAAACTGCTTGAGGTGCACCTTGCTCGACTTGTAGGAGCAGTGCTCGCTCCACATGACCGAGTACATCGCGAGCTCACCGCTCGTCGGGCGCCGGCCGAGCAGGTCGCGAATGGCCTGGTATTCGTCGGCCTTCAACCCGAGCGCCTCAAAGGGCTGAACTTTCTCGGGAGTGGCGGCGGCATTGGCCACGGTGTCAGGAGCGGGAATCTGCGCGGGGCTCGTCACACCCTCCAGCCTACCGGCGGCCTAGGCTGGTGCTGTCGCCCCCCGGTGACCCCGAAGCCCGTTGCCCTGAGCCACCCCAGGAGCCCCGCATGAATTCTCGCTTCATCTGGATGTACGCCGGCGTCGGCGTGCTCGTCTTTCTCGGCGCCATGTTTCTGGGTATCGCGCTCAACCAGTGAACGCGAGATGCTGAGCGCATGACCCCTGTGCTGCGGCTCTCTCTTGTCGACGCGGTTGTCGTGCCGGATCGCGGCTGGCTGTTCTTGCTCGTGCTCACGGTGCTGACCCTCGCCGTGGCGGCCGTGATGCTCGTGCTGATCGAGTTGCTCGTGCGCGTCATCGCGATGCGCCAGCCCTGGATGGCCGTGTTGCTGCGTCACACGCGGCCCGCCCTGCGCCTGTCGCTCGTGGGCGTGGCGGTGTGGGTGGCCGTGAGCCTGGCGGCGCCCATCTCGCGGTTCTCTGAAGTGATCGACCGAGTGCTCACGGTCGCCGTCATCGGTTTGCTCACGTGGCTCATCGTCGAGGTGGCCGACTTTGCGTTCGACGGGGCGATGGTGCGCTTTCCGATTGGCGCCGATGCCACGCGTGCTGCCCGCCGCGCGCACACGCAGCTCACCTTCCTCAAGCGTCTCGCGACCGTCACGATCATCGTTGTTGGCGTGAGCGCGGCCCTGCTGACCTTCCCGCAGATGCAAGCCCTCGGCGCGAGCCTGCTCGCCTCGGCGGGCCTCGCGGGTATCGTCGCCGGTCTCGCCGCCCAGTCGACGCTCGGCAACGTCTTCGCGGGCGTGCAAATCGCGTTCAGCGACGCCATTCGCGTCGACGACATCGTGATCGTCGAGGGCGAGTGGGGCCGCATCGAAGAGATCACCCTCACCTACGTGGTCGTGCGCATTTGGGATGACCGGCGCCTCGTGGTGCCCTCGACGCACTTCACCAGCAAACCCTTCGAGAACTGGACGCGCACGGGTAGCGAACTGCTCGGCTCGGTCGAACTCGACCTCGACTGGCGGGTGAGCCCCGCCGCGATGCGGGAACGGCTTGCCGTGGTGCTCGACGGCACGACGCTGTGGGACCGCCGCGTCTCGGTGTTGCAGGTGTCGTCGGCAACCGACGGCTTCGTGCGCGTGCGCATTCTCGTGAGCGCGGCCGATGCCGGGTCACTCTTCGACCTGCGCAACTACGTGCGCGAGCAGCTGGTCGAGTGGGTGCAACTCGAGAGCCCCGGAGCCATGCCGCGAACCCGCGTGCTCATGGTCGATGCGACCTCGCCCGATGACACGGCGCCGGCTGTTGACCCCGCCGACCAGTCCGCGAAGCGCCAACTGTTCAGCGGCACGCCCGAAGCGCACCAGCGGGCGGAGCAGATGCTCGCGCCCTCGGCTGATCCCGATGCGCCGAGCCGGGTGGGCCGGGCCGCCGAGTAGCTTTCGCGGCAGACCGCGCGACTAGGCTTTGGGAACCGGCGGGCCCAGAATCAGCAGCACGGTGAAGAGCACCACGACCGCGAGCAGAATCAGGGTTGCCAGTAGGTAGGGGTGGTTGAGCATCCACCGCACCAAACGGTCGAACCAGCGCAGATCACGCGGGTCGTCGGTGGCCTCGCGGCGCCAATCGCCCTCAAGCTTGCCCGTGCGGTGCGCCCACAGGTCGAACGGGATGGTCGCGTAGGGAATCACTGCGGTCACCACGGCGAGCAGGCCAAGGCCGACGCTCCAGCGCTGGTTGATGGCCGTGAGAATCGCCGTGGCGCCGTAGGCGAGGAAGACGAAACCGTGGATGCTGCCGCCGATCGTCACCGCAATATCGAGCCCGATCGTCGCGCGCAGAATGAGCCCCGTGATGAGCAGGGTCCACGTGATCGCTTCGGCGATCGCGACAATGCGGTAGAGCTTCTTCGGGGTCAAGCGCGCGGCCGGGGCGTTCTCGAGGGTCACGAGGCTAGTTCAGCACGCTCTGCTTAAGCACCGATGTGAAGAAGGTCAGGCCGTCGACGCCCGAGCGCATCGCCGCCGGGGTGTTCGGCCCGAAGCCCGGCTCGACGGCGTGCTCGGGGTGCGGCATGAGGCCCACGACGTTGCCGCGCTCGTTGCGCAAGCCCGCGATGTCGCGCAGCGAGCCGTTGGGGTTGACGTCGAGGTAGCGGAAGGCCACGAGTCCCTCGCCCTCGAGCCGGTCGAGCGTGTCCTCGTCAGCGATGAACCCGCCCTCACCGTTCTTCAACGGGATGGTGATTTCTTGGCCGAGCTCGAAACCGTTGGTCCAGGCGCTGTCGGTGCTTTCGACGCGCAACCTCTGGTCGCGGCGGATGAAGTCACCGTGGTCGTTGCGAATCAGGCCGCCGGGCAGCAGGTGCGCTTCGACGAGAATCTGGAAGCCGTTGCAGATGCCCAGGACGGGCATCCCGCTGTTGGCCGCATCAATGACCTCGGCCATGATCGGCGAGCGCGCCGCGATGGCGCCGCAGCGTAAATAGTCGCCGTAGCTGAAACCGCCGGGCAGCACGATGGCGTCGACGCCCTGCAGGTCGTGCGTGCCGTGCCACAGCGCCACCGGCTCGGCGCCGGCGAGGCGCACAGCGCGCTGCGCGTCGCGGTCGTCGAGCGAACCGGGGAAGGTGACGACGCCGATGCGCACTAGCGGGTCTCTCCCGAAACACCGTCGACGTGCACGCTGATGACGTCTTCGATCACGCCGTTGCTGAGCATGTCGGCAGCGAGCTGCTGCGCGGTTTCAAGCAGCGCGGCGTCGACGTCGCCGTCGACGTGCAGCTCGAAGCGCTTGCCGATGCGCACATCGCGGATGCTCTCGTGACCGAGGCGGTGCAGTGCGCCCGCAACGGCCTTGCCGGCGGGGTCGAGCAGTTCGGCCTTCGGCATAACCTCGACGACGATGGTGGGCACAGTGGACTCCCCGGGGTGGCTCGGCGGGTGGATGCCCCCAGTCTACCGAGCGCTCAGAAGGTGGTCGGCGCGCGCGAGGGTCGGCGCAATGAGCGCGGCGTTGGCCTCGTCGGGGCCGAGCGCCCAGGCGCGCGCGGCATCGGGGGTCTTGCCGAAGGCGACGTGGCGGGCGATGAGCCTCTCGTGGCGCGTGGGCTCGTCGAGCACGACGCCCACGGTCACATCGAGCAGCGCCGCGACGTGCTGCCAGCCGTGGTCGTCGAACAGCAGGTAGTTGCCCTCGACGATGATGCACCGCAGGTCGGGCGTCAGGGCGATGGCATCGGGCACGGGTTCTTCGATGGTGCGGTCGAAGCCGGGGGCGAGCACGGTGGTGGCCGGGGAACGCAGCGACGCGAGCAGGGCGACAAACGCCTCGACATCGAACGTGTCGGGCGCACCCATGCGCTCGCGGCGCCCGAGCGACACGAGCTGGGCCTGCGGAAAGTGGAATCCGTCCATCGGCAGCACCCGCGAGCCGGGAAGAAGAGCCGCGAGCTCGGCGGCCGCGGTCGACTTGCCGGCGCCGGGCGCCCCGGCCAGGCCGACGAGCAGCGGGGCGGATGCGGAGCGCGCGGCGAGCATCCCCTCAACAATCGCGGCGAAGGCGGGCAGGTCAATCGGCTCGCGACCCTCATGACCAGAGGCCGCGCCGCTCAGGCCCATGCTGCTCACTCCGACGGTGCCCGTGCCGGAATCAGCTCCGCGATGCCGTGCGTCACCGCGTCGTCGACGATGAATTCGGCCCACTCGCGGCATCCGTGTGCGCTCGGGTGAAAGTCGTCGGTCGCGAAGTGGTCGGGCGCATAGGGCGGCAGGGGCGGCGTCATGTGCGCGAGCGGAAAGTTCGCGAGCGCGCGACGAGCGCTGACTTCGAGTGACTGCGCGTGCAAGTAAAGCGTGCCGCGCAGGGGCTCCGGCAAGAGCCCGAAGCGGTGGAACGCCGGCAGGGCGCTCATGAGCACAACCGCGCGCGGGTGTGCCGCTTCGATCGCGCGCACGATGCGCGTGATGTCGCGACGGAAGGCGCGGTGCGAGCGCACCTGCATGGTGTCGTTCGCGCCGAGGCTGATGACGACGACGTCGGTGGGCTCGGCGAGGGCTTCGTCGAGGTGGTCGCGAATGATGTCGCGCGCGGTGGCTCCGTTGCGTCCGCGTGCGCGCCAGCGCACGGGGCGACCCGTGTGAGCCGTCAGCTCGGCGGCCACGCATCCGGCGAGCCCCTGTACCCCCTCGTCAACGCCGACGCCCACGGCCATCGAGTCGCCGAGCGCAAGCAGGCGAATGGGGTTGTCGCCGCCACCACCCTCCCAGGGCTTCGGCGGCTCGGGCAGCAGGGGCACCACGCG
>JBDKJR010000262.1:0-3664 GCA_039796515.1 Actinomycetota bacterium | reverse complement strand
CGCGACCCGGGCGACGCCTGGGTTGAGGGTGACAACGGTCAGCGCTACTGGGGTCGCTTTGGTGCGGCGGGGCTGTTGGCATGGCACCCCGAGGCGGGCATCCTGCTGCAGCATCGCGCGGTGTGGTCACACCACGGCGGTACGTGGGGCTTGCCGGGTGGAGCCCGCAAGCTCGGCGAGTCGGCTGTCGGCGCGGCCGTGCGTGAGGCCGGCGAAGAGGCGGGTGTGCCGGCCGATGCGGTCGAGCCGCTGTTCGAGAGCGTCTACGACCTCGGTTTCTGGTCATACACGACCGTCGCGGTGCGGGTCGTGCGCCTGTTCGCGCCGGTCGTCGCCGACGCCGAAAGTGTTGCCCTGCGCTGGGTGCCGCTCAGCGAGGTGGATGCTCTGCCGCTGCATCCCGGATTCGCCGCGAGCTGGCCGGCCCTGCGTTCGCAGCTGCCCGAGCGCTAGCTCGCCACCTCAGTCCTCGTCGCGCTCGGCGGCTTCGAGACGCTTGAGTGCCTCGAGGGCGTCGTCGGCGGCCTCGCGGAACGGATGCAGCACGGTCGAGACGGTGCCGTCGATAAGGGCCTGCCGGTAGAGGTGCGCTTGGCCGTCGGTGTGCACGGTGACAGCGATGGGACACGTCGCGCCCGCGCGCCGCAGAGCTGTCGCGAGCACAAGGTTGGTGTCGACGTCTGGCACCGTCGAGATGATGAATCGCGCATCATGTAGCGGCAGGGTTTCGGGAAACTCCGGGCTGCGGGCATCGCCGAAGACGACGTCGACGTGGTCGGCGAGTGCAGCATCCTGAAGCCGCACCTCAGCGAAGGGGTCCCACTCGACGAGCAGAACGCGGCATCCTTCGCCGACGAGCTCGCGAATCAGTTGGCTGCCGAAGCGACCATGGCCGAAGACGATCGCGTCGTAGTGCTGCGCGGAGTCTGCGGGCGCTGCGCGGGTCGATCGCCGCTGGAGGCGCGACAGCAGCGGCTCGAGCCGGGTGGCGAAGTGCTCCGAGTAGGGGATGAGATAACTCGAGCCCGCGATCGTGATGAGGGCCACGAGGGTAACGAGCCCCACCGCATCGCCATCGACGAGTCCGATGTCGCGCGTGAGGGCGATGAGGATGAGACTGAACTCACTGATTTGCGCGATCGCGAGGCCCGCGAGAAAGCCGACGCGGGCGGGGTAGCCCATGAGGCTCATGATGCCGATCATGATCACGGGCGTGCCGACGAGCACGAAGATCGAGAGCGCGATGGCGAGCGGCACTTGCGCCCCAATCGCGGCGAAGTCGAGCCCGGCGCCGAGCACGATGAAGAAGAACAGCAGCAAGAAGTCGCGAAGGCCACTGAGTGAGGCGTGAACTTGTTCGCGATAGCGGGTGGATGCGAGGGCGAAGCCGGCGAGGAACGCCCCGACTTCGATCGAGAACCCGAGAACGTCGGTGAGTGCCGCGACGCCGATCGCCCACGCCACGCTCCAGACGATCAGCAGTTCTTGACTCGTGGCGACGCGGTCGAGCAACCACGGCAGCACCCACCGCATCGCGACGCCGATGCCCACCAGTAGGCCGCCGCCTCCGAGCAGGATGCGCAGAGCTTCGGCGCCCAGATCGAACGAGGCGCCGTTGGTCGCGCCCGTACCCACACTGGTCAGCACGATCATGACGATGATGACGACGACGTCTTGCACGATCAGCAGACCGAGGGCGACTCGTCCGTGCAGTTGATCGAGTTGTCGGTGGTCGGTCAAGAGCTTGACGACGATGATCGTTGAGGAGAACGTGATCGCCACGCCGACGACGGCGGCGGCGATGAGGTCGAGCCCGAAGAGCACGGAGATGCCGAAGCCGAGGATGGCCATGATGGCGATTTGGCCGAGTCCGGTGGCGAGAGCGACGGGGCCGACCGATCGCACCAGATTGATGTCGAGTTTGAGGCCGACCAAGAACAGCAGAATGGCGATGCCGATTTCGGCGAAGAGCTCGAGAGCTTCGGCTTCGTGAACCCAGTCGAGAGCGCTCGGGCCGACGAGCACTCCGACGAGAATGAACGCGATGATGAGTGGCTGTCGAGCGCGGTGCGCGATGAACGCGACGGCCGCGGCAAGCGCGAGAATCAGCGCCGTGATGCCGAAGGTGTCGAGATCGAGCGCCATGCGTCCACGCTATCGTCTGCGTCACCTGGGGGTCAGGCCTCGTGGCCGGGCTCTGTGCTCCCACGCTCACGCCTGCGTCGACCTGGGTGTCAGGCTTCGTGGCCGGGCTCCGAGCTCCCACGCTCACGTCTGCGTCACCCCGGGGTCAGGCCTCGTGGTCGGTAGTTGTAGTGACGAGCTGGACGATCGGTCGCGCGGCTTTCGGCCGGCTGACCTCGAGGAATCCGGCGGAGACGAAGAGCGCCAGGGTGCCGGTGTTGAGGTCGCCGGCGCTCGCGGGGCCGGTTGTCGCTGCGAGGGCATCCGTGTCAATCGGATACGCCTCAATTCGCCTCGCGCCGCCCGCCGTAGCGTAGGCGATCGCTTCAGCCAAAAGCTCGCGCGCGACCCCCGACCGCCGGTGGGCTGGCGCGACGGTGAAGCACACGATCGCCCAGATCGACGGGTCGGTGAAGTCGGTATCGGGTGTGCCGTCGGAGACGAGCCGAGTGCGGGGCAGACGGAGGTAGTCGCTGCGGGGCGCGACGCTGACCCAGCCGACCGGCTCTGCATCGAGCAGAGCGATGAGGCCCCGCGGCTCATCCGTTGCGTGTGCGCGCTCGGCCTGGTTGTGGCGTTGCTCGTCGGTCAACGTCGAGTACTCGGCGTTCGTGGTCAGCCACCAACGGCACCAGCAGTGCCGGGACTCCGCTGTGGAACTGAGGACGCGCTCGATCGCGTTCCAGGGCAACAGCGTCGCCGGTGTCACCGTGAGGGTTGAGGTCACGGGGACCTCAGTAGGTCAAGCATGTGCTCAGTGACGATCGGCGCGACGGCGAGTGTGTCGAACTCGTCGGGATGCACCCACCGCATTTCTGCGATTTCGGCGCCCGGGTGAGGTTCGGGGTGGGTGTGCTCGTCTGCCCCGGCGAGGGCTGCTCCGCGGCCGGACGGTGGCCCGTGGTGCGGAAGGGTCACGCGAAACACTTCGGCTTCGACGAGCATGCCCGCCTCGTTAGCGGCAGGTGCGATAAAGGTGCCGAGCGGTTCGAGCGCGTCGGTGCTGATGTCGAGGCCGAGCTCTTCGTGCAGCTCGCGCGCCAGGGTTTGTGCGCCCGTCTCGCCGGGTTCGTACTTGCCGCCGGGTTGCATGAACACCGTCGTGTCGCGTTTGCGCACGAGCAGCAGACGCCCAGCGTTGTCGACAATGAGTGCCGCGGCGACCCGAATGTTCTCGGTCACTGGGTCGCGCCTCCGGCGACATCGAGGTCGTTAGTGTCGCCGAGCCTGTCGATGACGGTCGTGATGGCGATGCGGATGCCGCGTTCGAGCTCGTCGAGCGTGAACTGCGGGCTACCGCCCAACTGCGGTGTGGCCGGCACGTGGATGAATCCGGCTCTGAGCCCTGGCCGTGCTGCTGCGATGCCCATGAGTTCGTAGAAGACGTGGTTGCAGACGTAACTGCCTGCGGTGAGCGAGACGTCGCTGGGAATGCCGGCGGCATCCAGAGCGTGGGCGATCGCTTTGACGGGCAGGCTGG
>JBDKJR010000261.1:0-2978 GCA_039796515.1 Actinomycetota bacterium | reverse complement strand
ACCGCCGAGCATGAGGCCAAAGCCGACGACGCCGACGATCGGCTGACGCACGATCACGCCGGCGACAAGAGCGGCGACGCCCGCGACGGCCAGAAGCGCGCCGATCACGATCAAGCGGTAGTTGGGCTTGCCCCGACGCCCAGAAACGGTGGCGACGAAATCGGCATCGTTCTGGTAGAGGTTGCGCTCCATCTCTTCCAGGAGGCGCTGCTCGTGCTCCGACAGCGGCATGATGAACCCTTCGACGACACACGGGGTCGAACCGACTCCGCGCCCTCATTGTAGGCTCGCGCTCCTGGATAGGCTAGGCAGGTGCCTGAGAGATTGCGGTTAGTCGACCTAGTCAACGCTCGACTCGAACAGTTTCTTGACGAGCGTGCGACGCAGCTGAGCGGCATTGCGCCTGATCTGGCCGTGTTCACCGATGCGAGCCGCGACCTCTTGAGCGGCGGCAAGAGGTTTCGCGCACTCTTTTGCTACTGGGGCTGGCACGCGGTTGCGGGCACGATCCGCAGCGATGACCTGCTCGCTGAGCTCGACGAGCACCCCGATCTCACGAGCGTCATCGATGCTGCGGCGGCCCTCGAGATTTTTCACGCGGCCGCTCTCGTTCACGACGACATCATGGACAACTCCGACACGCGGCGGGGCATGCCCGCCGCGCACCGGCGATTCGAACACGATCACGCCCGCCGCGAATGGGTCGGAAGCGCGGCAACCTACGGCACCTCGTCGGCCCTTCTTCTCGGCGACCTGCTGCTGGGGTGGAGCGACGAACTGCTCGACAGCGGACTCGCCCGCCTGAACGACCCCCGCAGCGCTCGTGCCGCGCGGGGCGAGTTCCAGACGATGCGCACCGAAGTCACGGTGGGGCAATACCTCGACATTCTCGAAGAAGTCGCGTGGCGCGATGCCGATGAAGCCGACCTACTTTCGCGTGCTCACCGCGTCGTCACCTTCAAGTCGGCCAAGTATTCGATCGAAGCGCCGCTCGCGCTCGGGGCTCTCATGGCGGGCGGCAGCCTCGAGCAAGTGTCTGCCTTGCGCTCGTTTGGCCTGCCGCTGGGTGTTGCGTTCCAGCTTCGTGACGATCTGCTCGGCGTCTTTGGCGACCCCGCTGTCACCGGAAAGCCCGCGGGCGATGACTTGCGCGAAGGAAAGCGCACCGTCATCATCGCGATCGCGCGCGCCGCTCTTCCCGCCGGCGCCGTGCGCCTGATCGATGAACTGCTCGGCGACCCGAACCTCACCGACCACCAGATCGCGACGCTTCAAGCGACGATTCGCGAGAGCGGTGCCGTCGAGACGACAGAACGCATCATCGAGCGCTCGGTGGCCGAGGCGATCGCCGCCCTTGAGGATGCTCCCCTGAGTCGATCCGCTCGATCCGAGCTCATCGGCTTGAGCGATCTCGTCACCCGCCGCGCGCACTGAGCACGCGCAGCCGCGTCGGCTAAAAGGCGAGTGCCTGCGCCACGCGGCGCACCTCGGCCTTGCGGCCCGCGCGCAGAGCCGTGATGGGCGAGACGCCGAGCATGTCGTTGACCTCGAGCATCCACTGCATCGCCTCGTCGTCGCTGAAGCCGTCGTCGGCCAGCAAGATCAACGTGCCGCGCAGGTCTTTTACCGGCTCACGATCGAGCACGAACTCTTCGGGCACGACGAGGATCTTGTTGCGCCGCACCGCGAGCAAGTGCCGGTCTTCAATCAAGCGGTGCACTTTGCCGGGGCTCAGGTCGAGCAACTCGACAAGGTCGGGAACGGTCAACCACTGAGTGGATTCTGCAGACACAGCTCAAGCGTGCCATGACTCTGGCGTGTCGCGCTCCCGTGGGCAATGTTACGAACATGTAAACTGCTGTCACATCTTCCCCATTGGTTGACGTGAGTTGTAGCCTGTCACAGTGGTACGAGGGTTCCGCTGGCACTCACCCGAGCGCCGTCGGGCACTGCCACCGTCGCTGTGACACGCACTGCGAAAGGCCGGACATCATGAGCGAGAGCACCACGCACGCGACGCACAGCGCCGTCGCGAGCACGCCCTCGACCGATCGGGCTCGCGCGGTGTTCGCTGGCTTGTCGCCTCGACCGGCGACGGCACCCACGACGAGCGCGCCCCCGGCCGCACCGGCACATTCTGACCTTGCCCGACGAGCACGATCGTCAGCATTCACGGCGGTTCCCGTCGTGCTCACGGGAGCCATCGCGCTGGGTCTGGGTCTCACGGGGCCCGTCGAGCCTGCCTACGCCGGAAAGCCGGTGCCGCCCAAGCCTGAGCAGTCGCCGTCGCCGCTGGGCTTGCGCACCGCCCTCGCCCAGCTCGGCACCGCCTTGCTCCCCGGCGGGCTTGCCACGCAAGCGGTGGCCTCGCACGCTGCTCCCGCTGTCTACACCGTTGCCCCGGGCGACACGGTCAGCAGCATTGCTCAGCAGTTCGGTCTCTCGACGGCCTCGATTCTCGCTCTCAACGGGCTCTCGTGGAAGTCGACGATCTTCGCCGGTCAAGTCTTGACCCTGACGTCGGCGCCCGTGAAAACGACCGGCACCCCCGCACCCACGACCTCGGCGGGCCGCTACCGCATCGACAAGGGCGACACCATCTCGGCCCTGGCGGCTCGCTTTGGCGTCTCTGCGCAGTCGATTCTTGACGAGAACGGCCTCTCGTGGTCGAGCATCATCTACCCCGGCCAAACGATCGTCATTCCCGGACGGGTTCCTGAGGCGCTTCCCGCGCCCGCTCCGATCGTGGGCCGCAGTGCCGACGCGCCGACGCCCCCGCGGGGCGCATCCGCCGACCTGGTCACCACCGAGACGACAACCGCCGAGCCAGCGTCGATCGCGAGCCGCGTCTCGGCCCTGCCGATCATGGAACGGCCTACCCTGCCCGGCTCCCGCGCGGCCCACTCCACGGGCGGCAGCTCGCCGGCCCCCGCCGCGCCGCCCGTAGGCGGCATCGTGACACCGCTATCCGCCGAAAT
>JBDKJR010000260.1:0-4768 GCA_039796515.1 Actinomycetota bacterium | reverse complement strand
GGAGGGCCTGATCGGTCGGGCGGTGGCGTCGGGTTGAGATCGGTGAAGAATCTGTCGCCTCAGCACTATCGCTGAGGGCTCCTCAGGGGTTAGCGTGCCTACACGGGTTCACCGCGAGCATCCCATCAGCATCCACCAGAACGAGAGTTGACCTCTGTGACTTCTTCCCCGCACCCCGCGTCGCGTTTCTTTCGCTCATCCCTCGTGGTGTCGACCGCGCTCGCTCTGTTCACTTCGCTCACGCTGGCACCCGCGGCCGCAGCCGTCACCGATGACGACCTGGGTCCGGTGATCATTGGCGGCACGACGGCGACAATCGATCAAGCACCGTGGCAGGTCGCGCTCGTGTCCGCTGGCGCCTCGAACGACTACCTGGGTCAGTTCTGCGGTGGGTCAATCGTGTCGTCGTGGGAGATCGTCACGGCGGCCCACTGTCTCGTCGACGGGGCCGTGACGGCCGACCCCTCGGAGATCAGGATCATGACGGGCCGCGCGGTGCTGAGCACGAGCGTGCGCACCGCCGTCGCAGTCGACGACATCATCGTGCACCCCGACTATGACGAGGTCACGTCGGAGGCCGATATCGCGGTGATTCGCTTGAGTGAGCCCATCGCACTGACCGAGGGTGTGCAAGAAGCGATTGCGCTGCAGACGACGACCCTGGGCTCCACGACCGCCCGCATTAGTGGATGGGGCAACACCTCCACGACCGGATCGTCGTATCCGACCCAGATGCGCATCGCGTCGGTGTCGACCGTCGCCGATGGGCCGTGCGCCACCGCCTATGCCGCCGAGACCTTTATTGCCTCGGCCATGCTTTGCGCCGTCGGTCCGGGGTTCACGACCGACACGTGCCAGGGCGATAGCGGCGGTCCGCTTGCGGTGCAGTCGGCGGGCGTCTGGTACCTCGCGGGGGTCACGAGTTGGGGCAACGGCTGCGCCGAGTCGCCGTATCCGGGCGTTTACACCGAGGTCTCCACGTACGCGACCTGGCTCGAGAGCCAGATCATCGCGGGGCCCCAGGTGTCTCGACTTGCTGGCGCATCCCGCTACACGACTGCCATCCAGATTTCGCAAGAGGCTTTTCCCGACCCCATCACGAGTACGCCGGTCGTGCTCGTGGCCTCCGGAACGAACTTTCCTGACGCGCTGAGCGCGGGTCCGGTGGCAGCAGCGCTGGGCGGGCCCCTCTTGCTCACGGCACCGGGCAGCCTGCCCGCCGAGGTCGTCACCGAGATCAACCGGCTCAACCCCGACGAGATCATCGTGGTGGGCGGCACGGGCTCGGTGTCAGCATCCGTCTACGCCGCTCTGAGCGGTTTGGCACCGTCGATCAAACGCGTGGGTGGCGCCAACCGCTACGAAACGTCGCGACTCATCACGGCCGAAGGCTTTCCGTCGGCGAGCGTCGCTTTTGTCGCGGATGGCGCCGGCTTCGCCGATGCCCTCGCGGCGGGGGCAGCGGCCGGTGCGTTTGGCGCGCCGGTGATCTTGACGCAGGGATACCCGCTCCTCATGCCCGTCGACACCACGGGCTTTCTGTACTCATTGGGGGTCAACACCATCTATGTCGTCGGCGGCCCGGGGGTTGTCTCGAGCTTTGTCTTCGACGCCCTCGATCGCGTGGCGCCCACCGCGCGACTCGCGGGCGCCGACCGCATTGCCACCGCCGTTCGCGTGAATCAAGAGGCGTTCCCGTCGACGTCGAACATCGTCTATCTCACGAACGCCTTCTCGTTCCCCGACGCTCTCGCGGGCGGAGTGCTGGCGACGCTGCAACCCGGACCGCTCTACACGGTGCGCCAGAACTGCGTGCCGGCGACGGTTCTCGCCGAGATCACGGCACTCGGGGCGCAAGAGGTGCGACTGCTCGGCGGAACGGGCATCGTCTCGACCTCGGTGGCGGCACTGCGCAGTTGTTGAGCAGGCTCTCGGGTGCCCTTCAGCGTGACACGTGACGCTGAAGGGGCACTCGAGGGGAGCATCCGTGGTCGATCGCATTCTGGGCGTCTACAACGCCGATGGCGGGCTCGTTGGCGAGCTGCGCTATATCGTCGGCCATCTGTTCGGCACGACAAGCTGCGCCCTGTGTGACATCACGCACTCCCCCGTTCGCCGCAAGCGCGAGTGGGATGCCCTCGTGGCCGAGCTCGGCGTGCGCGTTGACCTGCGCCACCTCAATGAGCTCGACGAGCGCGAGGCCGCTGCCGTGGGTGATCGCGCGCCGATCGTTCTGGTCGAACGCGACGGGATGCTCTCGCCCCTGCTCGATGCCGATCAGCTTGATGCGCTCGACGGTTCGGTCAGCGCGTTCGGGGTTGCCGTGCGCGCCGCCCTCGCCGACGTCAGTCGATAACCTGCGCGAGCGCCGTCAGCAGGCGCGGAAGCGTCGGCACACCTTCGGCGCGCACGAGAACTTCGCCCTCACGGTCGTAGATGATCGTCGTCGGCGTGCTGCGGATGCCGAGCTCGGCGGCACGCGCCTGGTGCGCCGCGACATCCCGTTCATCAACCGTGAGCGCGGGCACGAGCCGCTGCGCCTCGGCGATCACCTCGCGCGCCCGATGACACGGGTCACAAAAGGCCGAGGTGAAGAGTTCGATGCGCACTCCCCCAGGGTACGCGGGGTGCCGCGCCGCCCAAGCCGGTCGGGCCGCGCCGGTAGACTGCCCCGGTGAGTTCAACGACCGACCGCCTCGTCTGGATCGACTGCGAGATGACGGGCCTCGATCTGGCGGTCGACGACCTCATCGAGGTGGCGGTCGTCATCACCGACTATGAGCTCGAGCCCGTGCATCCCGGATTCAGCGTCGTGATTGCGCCCACCGAGTCGGGCCTCGCCAACATGAACGAGTTTGTGCGCGAGATGCACTCGGCAAGCGGGCTTCTCGACGAACTCGACGCGGGCATTCCGCTCGCGGATGCCGAACAACAGGTGCTCGCCTACATCACCGAGCACGTGCCGACAGCGG
This sequence comes from Actinomycetota bacterium, assembly GCA_039796515.1. Taxonomy (GTDB): domain Bacteria; phylum Actinomycetota; class Actinomycetes; order Actinomycetales; family Microbacteriaceae; genus Microcella. Next base: position 1,796 of record JBDKJR010000260.1, on the reverse strand, counting down.
GGCAAGCTCCCCTCGCCGGCAACACCATCGGCACCGACCGCGCCTTCATCAACCGCTCGATGCCGAGTGTCGACGCGCACTTGCACTACCGCTCGGTTGACGTCTCGAGCATCAAAGAGCTCGTGCGTCGCTGGTTTCCGCGCGTGTACTTCAACGCTCCGGCAAAGAACGGCGGACACCGCGCGCTCGCCGACATTCTCGAGTCGATTCGCGAGCTCGACTACTACCGTCGTGCGGGCTTCGTGGCCGAGCCTGGCCCGACCTCTGATGAGGCTCAAGCAGCCGCTGCAGAGGTCGTGCAGAAGTGGGCGCCCCGCCTGTAATAGACTGTCGTGTCGGTCATCGTGAGATGGCCAGCATGGTGGGTATAGCTCAGCTGGCAGAGCGCCTGGTTGTGGTCCAGGAGGTCGCGGGTTCAAGCCCCGTTACTCACCCCAAGTCTTCACCGGTTTCTCGTGACTATTGCGAGACAGTCGGCCTGTTCTCCGCGGCTTTTCGGCCGCGAACGTCAAACTGGATGCATGTCGCGCGAACCAGCGGGTGAGTCGCAGGGCCAAGTGCTCGAGCGCCCGCTGCACGCCGCCGAGGTTCCGTGGACGGTCGTGGTCTGGAATGACCCCGTCAACCTCATGAGCTACGTCTCGTGGGTTTTCCGCCGGCATTTTGGGGTGGATGCTGCGACCGCCGAAAAGCTCATGATGCAAGTGCACACCGCGGGCCGGGCGACCCTCGCCGAAGGTAACCGCGAACACATGGAGCGCCACGCCGAGGCCATGCACGAATACGGGCTGTGGGCCACGGTCGAGCGGGCGCCCCGATGAAGATCACGGTGCCAACGGGCGCTGATGTCGACCCCGCGGTGGCGGCGGTCGTGCACGTCGAGCCCGAAGAAGCGCGCATTCTTGCCTCCCTCGCCGATCAGTTGCAGGCCCTTTTGGCTGAGGCGATCGAGTCGCCCATCGACGATGACGCCGCGGTTCGACGCGTGCTACCCGATGCCTACCGTTCTGACCCCGAGCTCGCCGACGAGTGGCGACGTTTCAGCCGTCGCGGGCTCGTCGACCGCAAGATCGGCTTTGCCCGCACGATCTCGCTCGCCCTCAGGCCCATCGCCGACGAGGGACTCGCCCGCTCGGTGAGCCTGTCGACGGATGCTGCGCTCGACTGGGTGCGCGGCATCGGTGACCTGCGGCTCGTCATCGCCGACCGCATGGGCATCATCGTCGACGGCGACGAAGGAACCTTCGCCGAGCCGGGCCTGCGCGATGTCTATGACTGGCTCGCCTGGCTGCAAGACGGTCTCGTGCAGGTTCTCGATGTCGATGAGCCGACGACGCCCGAGGGGGCTGGCGGCGATGACTGACGACTCGGCCCAGCCGCTTGACCTCGACGCCGAGGCCTTTGAAGCGCTCGTCATCGACGAGCTCGACCGCCTCCCCGACGAGATGATCGACGGCCTCGACAACGTCATCTTCGTCACGCAAGACCGGCCCGACGACGGTTCGCTCGATCTGCTCGGCATCTACGACGGTGTTGCGCTCACCGAACGCGGTCAGTATGGCTTCGGAGAACTGCCCGATCGCATCATCCTCTTTCGTGAGCCGCTGCTCGCCATCAGCGCCGACCTCGATGAGCTGCGCGACGAGATTCACGTGACGCTCGTGCACGAGATTGCGCACTTCTACGGAATCGACGACGACGAACTGCACCGGTTGGGGTGGGCGTGACGGGCGCGCGGCGGGTGCGCGGCATCCTGAACGGGATGCTCGCCCTCGCGCTCGTTGCCGTCGTCGCCT
>JBDKJR010000259.1:0-4031 GCA_039796515.1 Actinomycetota bacterium | reverse complement strand
CGAGCGGCATGCGGGCGCTCGATACCATGGAGCAATGGCCGACATCACGATTCCCGCCGAGCTTCTTCCCGCCGACGGGCGATTCGGATGCGGGCCCTCGAAGGTGCGCAGTGAGCAGCTGGCTGATCTGGCGGCTGCCGCGAGCAACCTGGGCACCTCGCATCGACAGGCGCCTGTCAAGAAGCTCGTGGGATCTGTGCGGGCCGGGCTAGCCGAACTGTTCCGGCTGCCCGACGGCTACGAGGTCGTGCTCGGCAACGGTGGCTCGACCGCGTTCTGGGACGTTGCCGCTGCGGGCCTCATCGCCCGCCGCAGCGCGCACCTCGACTTCGGAGAGTTCGGCTCGAAGTTCGTGGCCTCGGCCTCGGCGCCGTGGCTCGAGACCCCGCACGTCGTGCAGACCCCCGGCGGAACCCGCGGCACCCTCGAGCTCGTCGATGGCGTCGACCTCTACGCCTACCCCCACAACGAGACCTCGACGGGCGTGAGTGCTCCCGTTCAGCGGTTCGGTGCGGCTCCGGATGCGCTCACCGTCGTCGACGCCACGAGCGCCGCCGGCGGCATCGATTTCGACGTGGCCGAGACCGACGTCTACTACTTCGCTCCGCAGAAGAACTTCGCCGGCGACGGCGGGCTGTGGTTCGCCCTCATGAGCCCCGCCGCGATCGATCGGGCCTACGCCATCGGCGGCTCGGGCCGATACATTCCCCCGTTCTTGTCGCTCACCGCCGCGATCGACAACTCGCGCCTCGACCAGACCCTCAACACCCCGGCCCTCGCGACGCTCGTGTTGCTCGACAGCCAGCTGCGGTGGATGAACTCCTCGGGCGGTCTCGCCTGGGCGGCAGGCCGAACTGCCGAGAGCTCGACGCACCTCTATGACTGGGCCTCGGCACACGCGCTCGCGACCCCCTACGTGGCCGACCCGGCGCACCGCTCGCCTGTCGTCGTCACGATCGACTTCGACGAATCGGTCGACGCCGCGCGCCTCGCCGCCGTGCTGCGCGCCAACGGCATTGTCGACACCGAGCCCTACCGCAAGCTCGGCCGCAACCAGCTGCGCATCGCGACCTTCGTCGCCGTCGAACCCGACGATGTGCGTCAGCTCACGCGCAGCATCGACTTCGTGCTCGAGGCCCTCGCGAGCTGAGCCCGCGGCTCGTGACGCGCTCGCTCGACGGGCGCGCGACGCCCGTGGCGAGCATCCGGCACCACCGCGCTCGCCCTCGGCGGCGCGCGCTGACAGACTGGGCCGCATGAGGCTCTACGTTCCGCACGATGAGCGCCGACCGCAGCCCGAGCCCGCGGTGACCAACGACGCGCTCGCGTTTGCCGTCGGCATCGGCGGCTGGCTCATCGGCCTCGCCGTCGTGATCGGGATGCTCGCCGCCCCCGTCGCGTTCGATCCCGCCCGCGTGCTCACGACGATCGCCGTCGGGCTCGTGCTCGGAATCCTCGGGCTGATCGTGACCCTCGTGCGGCGCCGCGCGCGCTAGCCGCGCGCAACGGCAGTGCGCGCCGTTAGCGCGCGAGCGGCTCGTCGTCGAGGTGCAGGTCGATGTCGACGCCGTTGACGTCGTCACCGTGCAGATCGTGCTCGTCGGCGTGACCGTCGAGGTGGTCATCGTCATCGTCGTCGTCATCGTCGTCGTCGTCATCGCCGTCGTCGTCGAGGGCATCTGCCTCGTCGTCAGCGAGGTGGCCGTCGTCGACCTCATCGTCGAAGTCGTCGTCTTCGTCGTCGTCGTCGTCATCGTCGTCGTCGTCGTCGTCGAGGTCGCCCGCGAGCTCGGCTTCGGCCGCTTGCTGCGCCAAATAGTCTTCGAGGCGGTCGGCCCACGGCACCCAGTCGGGAGCGACGAGAGCGCCTTCGGCGGGCATGAGCTCGGTTTCGAGCACGCTCGGCTCGAGCCCGGGGTTCACGGCGATAGAAACGGTCCAGTACCAACCGGGGTAGCCACCCTGGGTGGTCGAGAATCGCACGGTCGCGACATCGTCGGCCACGACGACATCCCGCAGCGCGCCAACGTTGGCGTGGTGCGTGATCTCGCCGAGCGCCTGCCGAGCAAGGGGCTCGAGCGCATCGGTGCTCGCGACCGCCGCGGCGGCCTTTTTGGGGGCGCGGGCCACGGGCTGTTAGCCCTCCAGGTCGTCGGCGACGCGGCGCAGCACGGCGGCGATCTTCTTGCCGTGCGCACTGTCGGGGTAGCGGCCACGCTTGAGGTTCGAGCCGATGCCGTCGAGCAGCTTGACGAGGTCTTCGATGATGATCGACATGTCGTCGGCCGACTTGCGGTTGGCGCGCGCGAGCGACGGCTTCGCATCCAGAATGCGCACCGAAAGCGCTTGCGCGCCACGCTTGCCGTCGGCGATGCCGAACTCGAGTTTCGTGCCCGCCTTCACGACGGCACCCTCGGGCAGCGCGGAGGCATGCAAGAAGACCTCGTCGCCCTCATCGCTCGCGATGAAGCCGAAGCCTTTCTCTTGGTCGTAAAACTTGACCTTGCCGGTGGGCATGCGCGCACTCCTTGATTGGTGGTCCAGCCTCTGAGGATACCCGGCGAACGCCGTTCCGGCCCTGCCCCTGCCTCAAGGGGTAGGTCAGGGTCTGCGCGGGCACCTATTCTTTACTCATGCCTGAAGAGTCGTTCGTCATGAACAGCCGCGTTGAGCGCTCGCTCGCGTACATGGTGGCCGCCATCATCTTGATGAGCATTGGCAGCCTGTTCGCGGTGCTCGTCGGCGTGAACTCGGGTCTGACGGGCGATGACTTCGCGCAGGGCGTCTGGCCAACCGTCGTCATCTTGCCGCTCATCGGCTTGCCGATCGGCTTCATGCTCATCATCGTGCTGCTTGTCGTCAGCGCTGTGCGCCGGGGGCGAGCCGCCAAGGATGCCAGCAACTAGCGCGGCTTCGCTCGCCCTCGCGGCGCGGCTTCGCGATCTTGACGATGCCGTGGTGGCGCGTGTCATTCGTGAGCGCGCGATCAGTCCGGCGTCGTTGCGCGACGTCTTCGACCTTGCCGAGGCACTGCTTGACCCGGCGGCTCTCGCACTCGCGCTCTCGGGACTGACGCGCCGCACTCTCGCCGCGCTCGCGACGGCGGCCGAGTATGCCGAGGGTGCAACGCCCGCCGAACTCGCAACCCGCCTTGAGCGCGCCCCCGACGACGTGCTGCACGACCTTGACGCGGCGATGGATGCCCTGCTGTGCGATCGCACCGACACCCACGTGATCGTCTGGCCCGCGGTCGCCGCCGAGCTCGCGGCGTGGCCCGCGCGCGGCTTGCCGAGCGCTGACGCCCTGCGGTCAGAGTCTGCCCCGCCGACGCTGACGGTCGTGGACGATGCCGACCGGCGCTTTCTTGACCGGGGTGCCGCCGAACGAGCCTTCACGACGACGACGGCCGTGACCGAGGTCGTGCTGGCGCTGGGCGATGCGCCCGGCCGCTTGCTCGCCCGCGGTGGGTTGTCGTTGCCCGATGCGAAGCGGCTGGCCGCGGCGGCCGGCTGTGAGCTCGACGAAGTGCCGGTGCTGACCGATCTGGCGGCTCTCGCGGGTCTCGTTGAAGACGACGCGGGGGTCACGCGCTCGACGGAGGTCGGCGATGCCTGGCGCCGCGCGACTCTCGCCGAACGCTGGGCCGCACTGGCTGAGGCGTGGCGCTCCGCCCTGCCGCCCGAACTCGTGACCTTGCTCGGCGAACGCGCCGACTCGCGGTGGGGCTCGGGGCTCGTCGACTTCGTGGAGTGGCTGTATCCCGCGGGCGGCGAGCAGTTGCTCGCGCGGCTCATGCGCCGCGGTGTGCAGGCCGATCGCTTGGGGCTGGCCGTCGACGGCCGGCCGAGTTCGTTCGGTCGCGCGCTCGTGACGAGTGGGGCATCCGTCGCCGCGGGCGTGCTCACGCCGCTCGTGCCGGCCGAAGTCTCGCAGGTGTATGTGCAGCACGACCTGACGATCGTGTCGCCCGGCCCCCTCGCGGGCGCGATCGATGAGCGACTGCGCCGCGTCGCCGAGGTCGAGAGCTCGGG
>JBDKJR010000258.1:0-5437 GCA_039796515.1 Actinomycetota bacterium | reverse complement strand
CGCGACCGAATCGAGCGAAGTCTCGAGGAAGCCGCCCACCTCTCCCGCGCGAACGAGGTTGAGGAAGATCGGCGGAAACTCGCGTGGATGCTTCGCAAGTGCGTCTGAGAAGGTACTACCGCCTTCGACCGCACCGCGTACATCGTCGAGCGTCGAGGCCAGCTTGGGGTTCTCCGACTGATCGGCCAAGATCGTCAGCGCCTTGAGCAGCGGAAGACCCGCGCCAATCATCGTTGCGAGCTGTCGGCTCATCACGGCGAGATCCTTGATCGCAACCTTCTTGTCGAAGATTCCGCCCAAGTTGATGTCGCGATTAAGGCCGGTTCCGGCCGCGACCTGTTTGATCGAGACGGGCGCGATGCCCATGGTGCGCAAACGCGCCACGACGGAGGGCTCGCTGGCAGCATCCACGCGCCCCTTGACGAGTTTGCCGGTCGAGTCGCGGCCCGTGTACTCAAAGGTGAGGGTGGCCGCCACTAGCGAGTGCCTCCAAATCCATCAGCGAAGGGAACGGCCGGTGCCGCGCTTGACGGGGCTCCCGTGCGGTGCACGAGCCGGTTAAAGTTTTCGGTCTCTTGCACCTTGGATTGTGCCGCGTCGTAGGTGACCATGTGGCTATTCACGAGATCGGCCAAGTGCTGGTCCATCGTGTGCATACCGGCCTCACGACCCGCCTGGAGCGCGGAAGGAATCTGGTAGGTCTTGCCCTCGCGAATGAGGTTCGCAATGGCGCTCGTGGCCATCATGATCTCCGTCGCGATGATGCGTCCCTGACCCGAGGCGCGGGGCAGAAGGGTTTGACACACGACGCCCTGCAAGGTCAGGGCAAGCTGCGAGCGCACCTGCGTTTGCTGGTGCGGGGGGAAGACGTCGATGATGCGGTCAATCGTTTGGGCCGCCGACTGCGTGTGCAGCGTGGCGAACACGAGGTGACCGGTCTCAGCGGCCGTGAGAGCCGTCGAGATCGTCTCCAGGTCACGAAGCTCACCGATGAGAATCACATCGGGGTCTTGACGCAGAACCCGCTTGAGAGCGTCGGCAAACGAGTGGGTGTCACTGCCCACCTCGCGCTGATTGACGAGTGCTCGCTGGTTCTGGTGCACGAATTCGATGGGGTCTTCGATCGTCACGATGTGATCGGCCCGCGTCTTGTTCACCAGGTCGATAAGCGCGGCGAGGGTCGTCGACTTTCCCGAACCCGTAGGCCCCGTGACGAGCACGAGACCGCGCGGCAGCGTGGCGAACTTCGAGACGACGCTTGGTACGCCCAATTGCTTGAGCGACTTGATCTCGGTCGGGATCAGACGGAAGGCCCCGGCCATGGCTTCGCGGTCTTTGAAGATGTTGACGCGAAAACGGTCGGCGCCCCGAGGGCTGATCGCAATGTCGAGTTCCCACTCGGTCACGAAGTTCTCGCGCTGGCGGGGAGACATGATGGTCGTGAGAATCGCCTCGACGTCACTGCGACTCCAGATCGTGGCGTTGGTGGCGGGGCGCAACTCGCCATCGATGCGCACCATGGGCGGAGCATCCGCCGCCACGTGAAGGTCAGAGGCACCGCGCTCGACGACATCGTCGAGAGCGGCCAAGAGGGCGGGGTGGATGCCCTGCATCACCTCACCGGCCACGGGCGGGGGCGGCGGCGCAGCAATCGGCGCGAGCCCCACGGGAGCCGCAACAACGGGTGCCGGCGCAGCAGCGGGCGCCGGAGCGACGATGGGCTGTTGCCCCACCGGGGGCGGCGGCGAGAGGTGTGCCAGGGGCGCGGGGTACTCGTTGCCCGGCGCCGGCATCGGTGCCGCGAGCGTCGCGGCTTGAGCCGCGGCCACCGCCGAGCTCTCGTCAGCGCTGACCGACCAGACTCGCCGGGCTTCCGGCCCCGCGCTCTCAGGCGGTGCGCCGAATCCCAGAGAGTCGGTCATGGTGTTCCCCTCGTCGAAGCGCGTGTAGGTCTGTCTTGATTGTCGCGCGGAGAAGCCCCCGACCCCATCGCAACGTGTGCCGCGTGTCGCTAGGCGACCACGCGCAACACCTCTTCGATCGACGTGAGGCCCGCGCGCACCTTGGCCCACCCATCTTGCCTCAGCGTGAGCATGCCCTGCGCCGTCGCGGTGTGCATGATCTCGACGCTTGACGCACGGGCAACCGCGAGCCGTTCGATCTCTTCTGAGACCATCATGACTTCGTGCAAGGCGAGACGGCCGCGGTAGCCCGTACCCGAACACGCTGAGCACCCGACCGCGTGGTAGAACCGCGGGCTGAACTCGTCCTCACGACGGCCGAAGCCGAGATGATCGAGGTGGGTCACGTCGTACTCTTGCAGCTGCTTGCAGCGGTCACAGAGCTTGCGGGCAAGACGCTGGGCCACAACACAGTCGAGAGCGGAGCCCACAAGGAAGGGCTCAATGTCCATTTCGATGAGACGTGTGATGGCGCTCGGCGCATCGTTGGTGTGCAGTGTCGACAGCACGAGGTGGCCGGTCAGCGACGCCTCGATAGCGATTTGCGCCGTCTCTTGGTCACGAATCTCACCGATGAGCACGACATCTGGGTCTGATCGCAGAATGCTCCTCAGAGCACTCGCGAACGTGAGGCCTGCCTTGGGGTTGACTTGCACTTGGTTGATGCCGGGCATGCGGTACTCGACCGGGTCCTCAACCGTAATGACGTTGATTTCGGGTCGCGCGACAGCGTGCAACGTCGTGTATAGAGTCGTTGACTTACCCGAACCGGTCGGTCCCGTCACGAGGATCATGCCGTAGGGCTTGGTGTACGAATTGCGATAGACCGTGAGATTTCGATCAAGCATGCCCAGGTCACCGATGTCTCGGCGCGAGGCGTTGTTGTCGAGAATACGCATGACGACCTTCTCGCCCCAAACTGTGGGCAAGGTTGCAACACGCAAGTCAATGACGTCTCCCGCGTGCTGCACCGACATGCGGCCGTCTTGCGGCCGGCGGCGCTCAGCGATGTTGATGTCGCTCATGATCTTGAGGCGCGAGATGACGCCATTCTGAATGTTCTTGGGTGCCTGCTGCACATCGTGTAGCACGCCGTCGATGCGGTAGCGCACCCGCATCTCGAACTCGCCGGGCTCGATGTGAATGTCTGACGCAAGGTCTTGAATGGCCTGGCCGATGATGAGGTTGACGAAGCGCACGATGGGCGCGTCATCCGCGTCGGCCTCACGCAAGGCAATTTCATCGCTCGTGCTCGGTGTGACTTCCTCTTGAATTGCCGTCGAGAGGTCACTGAGTTCGCTGTCGGCACGGTGGAATCTGTTGATCGCGGCGAGCAAGTCGTTCTTCTCGGCGACGACCGTCACCACATGCATGCGCGTCAACGCGCGAACGTCGTCCATCGCCAGCACATCGCCGGGTTCGGCCATGGCGAGTGTGATGGTCGTGGGGGTGGCGTGGATGGGTAGGATGTTGTGTCGTCGGCACAATTGCGCTGGAACGAGAGCCACCGCAGTGCGGTCGACAGGGTACTCCGCAAGTTCGACGAACGAGAGTCCGGCAACCTCCGCTTTGGCCGACGCTACCTGAGACGGTGTTACGAGCCCGCGCTCGATGAAGTCGCCAACGACGACCTCGTCGCCTTCTTCTCGCAACTTGTCAAGCGACTCAATAGGCAAAAGACCGCGGATGATGAGTACTTCACTGACGGATACCACAGCAGCTCCCTCCCCCCTGGACGCAATCGACCCGGCCTTAGGTCTGATTCACGGACTGCCGGACCATTACGGTACGACACGCCGTAGGTTTGACAATAGTCCCGTTTTCGGGGGTAGTCCACACCAGTCACATTGTTAACATCAGCCCCACGACGACCGCGGGGCCCCCACCGTATTCGGTGCGGGCCCCGCAGTCGTTGGGTCGAGCAGTGACTTAGCTGTACGTGCCCGGCGAGAAGTCGTCGCTCGAGAAGGTGTCGAAGTCGACGAACGACAGGTCGGCCTCGGTCAGGGCGGTGTCGTCAGCGAAGATGCGGTTGGGGTACCGCTCAGCCTTCGCTTCTTCCGTCGCCTCAACCGTGACGTTGCGGTACGCGGGCAGACCGGTACCGGCCGGGATGAGCTTGCCGATGATGACGTTCTCTTTCAGGCCGAGCAACGGGTCGCTCTTGCCCTCCATCGCCGCCTGCGTCAGCACGCGCGTCGTCTCTTGGAACGACGCAGCCGACAACCACGACTCGGTCGCAAGCGAGGCCTTGGTGATACCCATGACCTCTTGACGCGCCGAGGCGGTCTTCTTGCCCTCGGCGAGCGCGGCGCGGTTGAGCTGGTTGTACTTCGAACGGTCGACAAGCTCTCCGGGCAGCAGGTCGGTTTCGCCGTGGTCAACGACGGTGACCTTGCGGAGCATCTGACGCACGATGACCTCGAGGTGCTTGTCGTGAATCGGCACACCCTGCGAGCGGTACACGCCCTGGACGCCCTCGACGAGGTGCTGCTGCACAGCGCGAACGCCCTTGACGCGCAGCACCTCCTTCGGGTCAACCGTGCCCGCGAAGATCTGGTGACCGAGCTCGACGTGCTGGCCGTCTTCGACGAGCAGCGTGGCGCGCTTCGAGACCGAGTACACGACCTCTTCATCACCGTTGTCCGGGGTCAACACGATCTTGAGCAGCGTGCCGTTGTCATCGATGCTGATGCGGCCGGCGCTCTCGGCGATCGGGCTCGCGCCCTTCGGCGTGCGCGCCTCGAACAGCTCGGTCACGCGCGGAAGACCCTGAGTGATGTCCGCTGCCGACGCCGAACCACCCGTGTGGAAGGTGCGCATGGTCAGCTGCGTGCCGGGCTCACCGATCGACTGCGCCGCGATGATGCCGACGGCCTCACCGAGGTCGACACGAGTACCGGTCGCGAGCGAACGCCCGTAGCACGCTGCACACACGCCGACGGCCGACTCACACGTGAGCACCGAGCGCACCTTGATCTCGGCAACACCGGCCGAGACGAGGCTGTCGATCAGCACGTCTCCGACGTCGGCGCCAGCCTGCGCGACGACCTCACCCGAGGCGCTGACGGCGTCAGCCGCGAGCGTACGAGCGAAGACCAGGTTCTCGACGTTGTCGTCGCGAACCCAGCTGCCGTCAACGTCGTGCGCGATCGTGAAGTCGAGGCCCTTGCTCGTGCCACAGTCTTCTTCGCGAATGATGACGTCTTGCGCCACGTCAACGAGTCGGCGCGTGAGGTAACCCGAGTCGGCCGTGCGCAGAGCGGTGTCGGCGAGACCCTTGCGGGCACCGTGGGTGGCGATGAAGTACTCGGCCACCGACAGACCCTCGCGGTACGAGTTGATGATCGGGCGGGCGATGATCTCACCACGAGGGTTCGACACGAGACCGCGCATACCGGCGATGTTGCCGACCTGCAGCCAGTTACCACGAGCGCCCGACGTCACCATGCGGTTGATGGTGTTGTCGACGGGGA
>JBDKJR010000257.1:0-5605 GCA_039796515.1 Actinomycetota bacterium | reverse complement strand
TGATGTCGGAGACAGCCTTGGCGGTGTCGAGCGTGACGGTGCCGGTCTTGGGGTTCGGCATGAGGCCACGCGGGCCGAGCACCTTACCGAGACGACCGACCTGGCCCATGAGCTCGGGGGTCGAGACCGCCGAGTCGAAGGCGGTGTAGCCGCCCGCGACCTTCTCGATGAGCTCAACGCCACCGACCTCGTCGGCGCCGGCTGCGATAGCAGCCTCGGCCGCGGGGCCCGTCGCGAACACGATGACGCGAGCGGTCTTGCCCGTGCCGTGGGGGAGGTTGACGGTGCCGCGCACCATCTGGTCGGCCTTGCGGGGGTCAACGCCCAGCTTGAGGGCGACCTCGACGGTCGAGTTGGTGTTCTTCGAGCCGGTCTGACGAGCAACGGCCACCGCCTCGGTGGGGGTGTAGAACTTGCCCTCTTCGATCTTCTCGGCCGCGGCCCGGTAGGCCTTCGACTTCAGTGCCATGTTGTGTCTCCTAAAAGTGAGTTCGCGGTTCACGAGCCTGGCTGGCTCTCCCGCTGATGTGAAGGTGGTGGGTCGAGCTACTGCTCGACGGTGATGCCCATCGAACGAGCAGTGCCGGCGATGATCTTCTCGGCCGCCTCGATGTCGTTGGCGTTGAGGTCGACCTGCTTCTGCTCGGCGATGGCGCGAACCTGCTCTTTGGTGAGCTTGGCCACCTTGACGGTGTGCGGGGTCGACGACCCCTTCTGCACGCCCGCAGCCTTCTTGATGAGCTCAGCGGCCGGCGGCGTCTTGAGAATGAACGTGAACGAACGGTCTTCGTACACGGTGATCTCGACGGGGATGACGTTGCCGCGCTGGGCTTCTGTCGCCGCGTTGTAGGCCTTGCAGAACTCCATGATGTTGACGCCGTGCTGACCGAGCGCCGGGCCGATGGGCGGGGCGGGGTTGGCGGCGCCGGCCTGGATCTGCAGCTTGATCAGACCCGTGACCTTCTTCTTGGGTGCCATGTTTTTCTTCTTTCTGTCGAGCGACATCCGGGTGGATGCCGCGCTCCCGCCTGCGCGCCCTGTGCGCGCCGCGGTAGTGGGTGTGGTCTTACAGCTTGGTGACCTGGTCGAACGACAGCTCAACCGGGGTCTCGCGCTCAAACAGCGAGACGAGCACGATGAGCTTGCCGCTCTCGGGCTTGATCTCGTTGATCGTGCCGGGGAGCCCGGCGAACGAGCCCTCCTTGATCGTGATGGTCTCGCCGACCTCGAAGTCGATCTCGGCGGGGATGACGCGGGCCGCGAGGCCTCCGCCCTTCGCGCCGCCCGCCTTGGCCGGTGCCTCAGCGATCTGCACGGTCGACTTGAGCATCTGGAAGGCCTCATCGAACCGCAGTGGCGTCGGGTTGTGGGCGTTGCCCACGAAGCCCGTCACGCCGGGCGTGTGCCGAACAACCGACCAGCTGTCTTCGTTGAGGTCCATGCGAACGAGCACGTAGCTGGGGATGCGCACGCGCGTCACGAGCTTGCGCTGGCCGTTCTTGATCTCCACGACGTCTTCCATGGGAACCTGCACCTCGTAGATGCTTTCTTCCATGTTCATCGAGATCTTGCGGTTCTCGATGTTCTGCTTGACGCGCTTTTCGAAACCGGCGTACGAGTGCACGACGTACCACTTGCCGGGCTTCATGCGCAGCTCGAGCTTGAACTCGTCGTAGGGGTCACCCTCGCCCGCGTCGGCGGCGGTCTCAGCGGCCGCCTCGCCCGACTCATCGTGCGTTGCTTCTGCAGCGGCCTCGGCTTCTTCAGCCGAGTCAATGTCGAGAGCGTCATCGACGATCGCGTCGGCCTCGGGGTCAGCGGCGGCTTCGAGCTCGTCGAGCAGACCCTCGAAGTCGGGCTCAGCGTTGTCGTCGACAATGTGCATCGCCGTGTGCTCGGCGGCGTCGACAGCGTGCACGTCGGCCTCGAGGGTGTTGCCCTCTTGCGCCTCGTCTTCTTCAGACGACTGCTCGGCAGCGGTCGAGTAGTCGAGGTCGCTGGGAAGCTTCTCGGTCACGGTTTCTCTTTCTGTTCTGTACGTCGGGCGATCAGGGGCGGGCGGGTCGGCTACAGGCCGACCGCGGCCGTTCCATCACCAAAGACGAAGCGCACGACCCACAAGAACACGAGGTCAAGTCCCGACACGATCGCCATCATGATGACGACGAAGACGAGAACGACGATCGTGTAGGTGATGAGCTCACGCCGCGTGGGAGTGACAACCTTGCTGAGCTCGTTGATCACCTGGCGCAAGAAGAGCCCGATGCGCCCGAAGGGTCCACGCTTCTCGGCGCGTTCCTTCTTGGCGTTCGCAACGATGTCCTCGCCGGGCTCATCGATCACATTGCTCACGTGATGCTCTCCTCACGACTCATCGTCGTTGTGACTGGGGGTTGTATGTCGCGCATGTCATCGTCGATCCCGGGGCGTTCTGGCGAGAACACCCCGGGCCGACGACTCTGCAGGGCGGACAGGACTCGAACCTGCAACCTGCGGTTTTGGAGACCGCTGCTCTACCAATTGAGCCACCGCCCTCTGCGGTCGATCGCTGATCTTCGGGCACGCGAAAGCATGGCAGAGATCAACTACCTCGACCCAGTGTAGGCGACGACGCGATTAGCGCCAACCCGAGGGGCGAGCATCCGGCCGCCACAGAACCGGCGATCGGATGCGGCGCGCCCCGTAGAATCGGCGCGTGACCGCCGACTCTTCCCGCATCGCCCGCCGCATCGCCGCGATTAGCGAATCTGCCACTCTCAAGGTTGACGCCAAAGCCAAGGCCCTCAAGGCCGCGGGCCGCCCCGTCATCAGCTACGCCGCCGGCGAGCCCGACTTTCCGACGCCCGAGCACATCGTCGAGGCCGCGGTCGTCGCCGCCCGCGACCCCAAGAACCACCGCTACACGCCCGCTGCCGGTTTGCCCGAGCTGCGCGAGGCCGTGGCCGAGAAGACGGCGCGAGACAGCGGGCTCGCCACGACCGCGAGCCGCGTCATCATCACCAACGGCGGAAAGCAAGCGGTGTTTCAGGCTTTCGCGACGATCGTCGACGAGGGCGACGAAGTACTGCTGCCCGCTCCGTACTGGACCACCTACCCCGAGGTCGTGCGCCTCGCGGGCGGCATTCCCGTCGAGGTCTTCGCGGGCGCCGACCAGAACTACCTCGTCACGGTCGAGCAGCTCGAGGCAGCGCGCACGCCGCGCACCAAGGTTCTGTTGTTCGTGAGCCCCTCGAACCCCACGGGCTCGGTCTATAGCCCCGAGCAGACGAAAGCCATCGGCGAGTGGGCCCTGAAGCATGGCATCTGGGTCATCAGCGACGAGATCTACCAGGCCCTGACCTACGACGGCGAGCGCGCCGTGTCGATCGTCGAGGCAGTGCCCGAACTCGCTGAGCAGACGATCCTCGTCAACGGCGTCGCGAAGACGTACGCGATGACCGGCTGGCGCGTGGGCTGGATGGTCGGACCGGACGACGTCATCGCCGCCGCCTCGAACCTGCAGTCGCACCTGTCGAGCAACGTCGCCAACATTTCACAGCGCGCCGCGATCGCGGCGCTCACGGGGCCACAGGATGCCGTGGCAACCATGCGCGAGGCCTTCGACCGGCGGCGGCGCGTGGCCGTGGCCGAGCTCAACCGCATCCCGGGCATGGTGACGCCCACGCCCACGGGCGCGTTCTATGTCTACCCCGACGTGACCGGATTGCTCGGCCGCGAGTGGAAGGGCTCGACTCCCACGACGTCGCTCGAGCTCGCCGACCTCGTGCTCGAGCACGCGGAGGTCGCGGCGGTGCCCGGTGAGGCGTTCGGCCCGAGCGGCTACTTGCGCTTCAGCTACGCGCTCGGCGACGCCGACCTGCTCGAGGGCATCCAGCGCCTGCAGGCACTGTTCGGCACCGAGTAGGTCGGCGCGTCATGCGCACGGTCGGCCTGCTCGGCGGCATGTCGTGGGAGTCGTCGATCGAATACGAGCGCATCATTCACGAACGCGTGCGCGAGCGACTCGGCGGCGTGGCATCGGGTGACCTCGTGATGCGCACCTTCAACTTTGCCGACATCGAGGCCTTGCAATCGGCGGGCCGCTGGGCCGAGGCCGGCCAGGTGCTCGCCGAGGCAGCGCGCTCGCTCGAAGCGGCGGGCGCCACGGCCGTGCTCATTTGCTCGAACACCATGCACCTTCTCGCCGATGACGTCGCCGCGGCGATCGAGGTTCCGCTCCTACACATCGCCGACCCGACGGGCGAGGCGGTGCGTTCCGCGGGTGTCAGCACCGTCGCGCTTCTCGGAACGCGGTTCACGATGGAAGAACCGTTTTATGCCGACCGTTTGCGCGAGAAATTCGGGCTCACGGTGCTGACTCCCGATGCGGATGCCCGCGCCGTCGTTCACTCGGTCATTTACGACGAACTCGTGCGCGGCGTCGTGAGTTCTGCGTCGCGGGCGGCCTACGTCGCCATCGTGGACGAGCTCGTGGCGCGCGGAGCGCAGGGAGTCATCGCGGGCTGCACCGAGATTGAACTGCTGCTGAGCCCCGACGACCTTTCGGTGCCGCTCTTTGCCACGGCGCGACTGCACGCCGAAGCGGCGGCCGAGTGGTGTCTGGGTGAGGCGAGCGCGGCCTAGCGCGGCTTAGCGCTGCGCGGCCGCGTAGGCCTCGCGCACCTCGGCAGGAATGCGGCCGCGGTCTCCTACGGTGTACCCGTTCTGCAGAGCCCACGCGCGCACGGCGGCCGTGTCGCCGCCCCCGGCCGAGCGCTTGCGCGGTGCGACGCTGCCACGACGGCCCGTGGACCGCGCGTGAGCGATGAACGGAGCGAGGGCATCCCGCAGCGCCTGCTGGTTGTGGCGACCGAGGTCGATCTCGTAGCTCGCGCCGTCGAGCGAAAAAGTGACCGTGCCGCCCTCGCCCGGAGCAATGACGGTCGAGTCGAGGTCGTCGACGAGTTCGGTGGTAATGCGCTTCACGGTTATTCCCCTCGATATTGCGCGCGATTATGCGCGCGCGCAGTTTATCGACAAGCGGCCGCTCAATAGGAATTGCGTGTTTATCGTCGTGGGCCACCCGATCGGTTGACCCGAGAATCCGCCGAGGAGATGTGCCGCCAACCCCCAGCACAGGGGATGCTGGACGCATGACCACTCACGACAACGTCATCGAGGTGCGCGACCTGCGCAAGACCTACGGTGACCTGACGGCCGTCGACGGAATCAGCTTCGACATTCATCGCGGTGAGACGTTCGCCCTCTTGGGCCCGAACGGGGCCGGCAAGTCGACCACGATCGAGATTCTCGAGGGATACCGCGCCCGAACGAGCGGCGAGGTGCGCGTGCTCGGAGTCGACCCCGGAAAGGGCGGACTCGACTGGAAGGCCCGGTTGGGCATCGTGCTGCAGTCGAGTGGCGAGAGTGGCAACGTCACCGTCGCCGAACAACTGCGCCACTTTGCCGCGCTCTACCCGCGCCCGCGCGACGTGGATGAGGTCATCGCCGCGGTGGGGCTCGAGAGCAAGGCTGGCGTGCTGATCCGCAAACTCTCGGGCGGGCAGCGTCGCCGCGTCGACGTCGCCGTCGGCATTGTCGGGGCACCCGAGCTGCTGTTTCTCGA
>JBDKJR010000256.1:0-12396 GCA_039796515.1 Actinomycetota bacterium | reverse complement strand
TTGGCCACCGCTTCTTGCACGTCGTGCAGCTTCTCTTGAGCGCCCTCGATGAGGGTGCGCGCCTGGTGCGAGGCGTCGGCCGCGACGCGACCCACCGAGCTTCCCGCGCCCGCCACGTTCGCTCCGGCCCAGGCCGCGAAAACGGGCGAGCCGTCGTTCTCGGGGTCAAAGTCGGCGCTCAAGAACGGAATGATCCAGTCTTCAACCTCTTCGAGGGGCGCCGAGTCGACCGAGTAGTAGCGGTGTTGGCCTTCATCACGCACGGTCACGAGGCCGTGATCGCGCAACACCTTCAAGTGCTTCGACACGGTGGGTTGCGTGGCATCCATGCGCTCAACGAGCTCGCTCACGCTCATCTCACCCGAGCCGTTGTCACCCCGCAGAGATGCGTCGAGCAAGTGCTGCAACAGTTCGCGACGAGTGGCGTCGGCAATCACGTCAAAGATGTCGGCCATAACACCAGGCTAGTCAGCCCCAGCCGGTTGTACCATCAGACGCGGTCCGCTGGCCGGTGAGGAGCCCCGATGTCAACGACGAGCCGCGTTTACCGCACCCGCCGTGCCGCCTCGGTACACCCTCTGCGCCGCGGGTGGGACGCGATCGCTCGCGCGTTCACCGACTCGCCCGCGCGCTTCGCCATTCTGATTTTCACGCTTCTGATTTTTATCACCACGCTGTTGTTGACGCTGCCGCTTGCCAAGGCCGGCACGGGCTCGAGCGCCCCTCTCGCCGACGCGTTCTTTACTGCTGTATCTGCCGTGTGTGTCACGGGCTTGGCCACGGTCGACATGGCCACGTATTGGTCGCCGTTCGGCAACGTCGTCATCATTCTCGCGATGCAGATCGGTGGCATCGGCGTGCTGACGATGGCGAGCATCCTGGGCCTCATCGTGGCGCGCCGCATCGGCCTGCGGGCGAAGCTCATTGCCGCGAGCGACACCAATGCCGCGCGCGTGCACGCTGGCCCGGTTGCCGAATCGCAGGCAGTGCGGCTCGGCGAGATCGGCGGACTGTTGTTCACGGTCGCCGCGAGCGCCATCGTCATCGAAGTGGTCATCACGGCCCTGATCGTTCCGCGCTTACTGCTCGACGGCTTCGACCTCTGGACGGCCATCTGGCAGGGCTTCTACTTGGCCCTATCGGCCTTCACGAACACGGGGTTTGTGCCCTTCTCACCCGGCATGGAGCGCTTCGCGAGCGATGTGTGGATGCTCTCGGTGTTGTCGATCGCGGTGTTTCTGGGCGCCATTGGTTTTCCGGTCATCTTTGCCGTCGCGCGCTGGCTGCGCACGCGCGCTCGACTCACGCTGCACGCGCGCGTCACGCTCGTCACGACGCTCATTCTCATCGTCGTCGGCGGCATCGTCATTGGTTTCTTGGAGTGGTCGAACAGCGCGACGCTCGGCGGGCAAGACCCGCTGACGCGGCCGATGACGGCGGTGTTCACCTCGATCATGTCGCGCTCGGGCGGCCTGAGCACCGTCGACATCGGCGAGATGAACGGCTCGACCTTGCTCGTGCTCGACATGCTCATGTTCGTCGGCGGTGGCTCGGCATCCACGGCCGGTGGCATCAAGGTGACGACGCTCGC
The DNA here is from genome assembly GCA_039796515.1 of Actinomycetota bacterium. Lineage (GTDB taxonomy): Bacteria > Actinomycetota > Actinomycetes > Actinomycetales > Microbacteriaceae > Microcella. Next base: position 10,805 of record JBDKJR010000256.1, on the reverse strand, counting down.
GGTGTTGTTCTTCGCCGCTGTGGCCGAGGCGCGGGGCGTCGACGACATGGAGGCCTTTGAGCGGCGCATCCCGAACGACGTGCTGCGGCTGTCGGTGAGTGTCGTGCTGTGGGGGGCAACAATCGTCGCCACCTCAACCGTGATCGTGTTGCACATCACGAAGGCACCCCTCGACTTCGTGCTCTTCGATGTCATCTCGGCCTTTGCGACGTGTGGGCTCTCGACCGGACTCACGAGCAATGACCTGCCCGACGCCGCCAAGTACGTTCTCGCGCTCACCATGTGGGCCGGGCGCGTTGGTACAGTGACGCTCGCCGCGGCCCTCGCCGCCAGTCAGCACCGCCAGCTTTTCCGGCGCCCAGAAGAGAGGCCCATCGTTGGTTGAGAGAATTCGCCACGACGCTCCCGTGCTCGTCATTGGCCTGGGGCGCTTCGGGGCCGCGACGGCGGGCCAGCTGCAGCGACTCGGTCGCGAGGTGCTCGCCGTCGACGACGACCCCATCCTCGTGCAGAAGTGGGCCGATCGGGTGACGCACGCGGTGCAGGCCGACGCGCGGTCGCTGGATGCCCTGCGCCAGATCGGCGCCGACGAGTTCAGCATCGCCGTCGTCGCGACGGGCTCGTCGATCGAGTCGAGCGTGCTCATCACGGCCAACCTGGTCGATCTGCAGGTTCCCCAGATTTGGTCGAAGGCGATCAGTAAGTCACACGGAAAAATCTTGGCCCGCATCGGGGCTAACCACGTGATCTACCCCGAAGCAGAGGCCGGCGAGCGCGTCGCGCACTTGCTGTCGGGGCGCATGATCGACTTCATCGAGTTCGACGACGACTTTGTGCTCGTGAAGATGTACCCGCCGAAGCCCATCCGCGGGCTCTCACTGGCGGAGTCTGAGGTTCGCACCAAGTACCGCATCACCGTCGTGGGCGTGAAGAGCCCGGGCAAACCGTTCACGTACGCGACCGAACAGACGGTCGTCTCGAACCACGACCTGATCATCGTGTCGGGTACAGAAGCCGACATCGATCGGTTCGCGTCGCTCGACAACTGAGCGGGGGGACGTCGCTCTCGAGCGCACGCGAACCGATCGACGGATGCCGCGCCGAGTTCTACGGCGCAGGCGGCGCGAGCGGCGCGGGGATCGTGCTGGGGTCGATGCCCTGCTCTTCGAGCCACTGCTCGAACTGCGCGCGGCGATCGTCACGCATCTCGGCGCGCTGGTCGCGGTTCTCGGCGCGCTGATCCATGCGGTCGCCGATGCGCTCGGCGATCTCGCCGCGCTCTCCATCGGGGGCCTCAGCAGAAGCGCTCGACTCACCGCCGTGGCCGCCAGGGCCATCGGGCAGTGCGCGGCCCAGAGCGGTTCCGCCCGCGAAGGTCAGGCCCAACAGCAGAGCCGAACCCACCGCGATACCGGTGATTGCGAGCGCCTTCGGCACGCCCGACCGCTTCGCGGCGGGTGCCGCGGCCGACGCGGTCGAGGTGCTGTCTGCTGCGGCCGACTCGGCGGCCGGCTCAGGGGTGGTGTCGTCTTTTTGTGCCATCGGGATGCTCCCTTGCGTCAGGGACCCGCGACGGTCGCGGATCAACGACCTCACCCTCAATCGCGACCCTATGGGGATTCTATGGAGCGCCTATGCCCCAGCGGCCAGTTGCCTTGCTCGTTCCTTGGCAGCGAGCGCGGCACGCTCAAAGAGCTCAGCAAGATTCCCTTGCTGCAAGACGGCAATGGCTTGCTCGGTCGTCCCTTTCGGGCTCGTCACGCGACGGCGCAGCTCAGCCGGGTCTTCACCCGTCGCGTCGAGCAAGAGGGCAGAGCCGATCACGGTCTGCTGCACGAGCAGTGCGGCCACGTCGGGGTCAAAGCCCATCGCCTCGGCCGCGCGCGTGAACTCTTCGACCACCAAAAACAGGTAGGCCGGCCCCGAACCGCTAATGGTTGAGAGCGCATCGATCTGCGACTCGGGCAGTTCAACAACCGTGCCGACGGTCCGGAACAGATCATCGGCACGCGCCAGGTGCGCCGCGGTCGCCCGTGAGCCGCCACTGATACCGGTAACACCACGGCTGACGAGGGCGGGAGTGTTGGGCATCGCGCGCACGACGGCGTTCGGCACGACGGCCTCCATCGCCGCAGTCGTGATGCCCGCGGCGACGCTCACGATGAGCGCGTCAGGGCGCAGACTCGGGGCCACCTCGGCCAGCACACTCGTGATCTGCGCGGGTTTGACGCCGAGGAGCACGATGCGGGCATCCGTCACCGCCCAGCGGTTGGCATCGGCGTCGTGGTCGGTCGCGCGTGCCTCCACTCCCTCGGCACGCCACGCCGCGGCTGAGGCCTCGGCGCGCGTGGTCACCCGCAGCCCCGCAACCGCTCCGGGGGTGCTCACCAATCCCCGCGCGATCGCACCACCCATCGAGCCGGTGCCGATAATCGCAATCGCCGGAAGAGAGTCGCTCATGCCACGAGTGTAGGTTGGAGCCGAGCCAGCAACCGAAGGCAACGGCACGAGGGGGCAATCATGCAGTCGACGACCATTCGCGAGGCGCTGCTCGCCACGCCGGGCGTGCAATCCGTCGGCGCGGTCGATGTCTACGAGCTCACGACGGGCGAGAGCATCGTCGTCGCGCGACTCGGGTTCGGCCCCTCCACCCCGATGGCCGACACGGTGTTTCTCATCGAAGCGGCTCGCGCGCGCATCCACGAGCTCATGCCCTCTGCCGTCGACATCGTTCTCGAGCCCGAAATCGCGGCGCCACGAGACGATGCCAACCCGCCCACCGACTTCTTCGTGATTCGCGGCGCCGACTAGCGAGATCACCCACGCACCTCACTACGCTGAGACCCGGCACGACTATGTGCCACCCCGCTCGACCCTCTCAGAGGAGAACACCGTGGACGTATTGCACTCCGTCATTCTTGTTGGCCACTTCATCGGGCTCGCCGCGATCGTCGGCCCCTTTGTGATGCAGGCGCGCTGGAAGGGCCAATACGCCTTCCCGGTCGTGTTGGGCGGCGCCATCACCCAGCTCGTCACGGGCCTTGCTCTCGTCGGCCTCGCCGAAATGGGCGGCGACGATGACGGCGACCTCAACTACGCGAAGATCGGCGTCAAGCTGACTATTGCGGTCATCATCTTTGTTGCCGCTCTGCTGGGCTTCCTCAAGCAGCGCAAGAGCGAGGGCGGCGGCGGTCGCGAGTTGCTGCCATTCTTCCACGCAGCGGGCGGCCTCGCGCTCGTCAACATCACGCTCGCCGTCTTCTGGTGATTCGCCCCGACCGCCCCGCCGCGAGCGCCTCATGAGCGCATCGGGCGGGGCGAAGGCGATCGTCGCGGCGCTGCTCGCGAACACCGGCATCGCCGTCACGAAGTTCATTGCCTTCTTGGTCTCGGGGTCGAGCGCCATGCTCGCCGAGAGTGTGCACTCGGTCGCCGATGCGGGCAATCAGGTCTTGCTGTTGCTCGGCGGGCGGCGCGCACGCAAAGCAGCCGACAGCGAGCACCCCTTTGGCTACGGCCGCGAACGCTACATCTATGCCTTCGTCGTCGCGATCATCCTGTTCTCGATCGGTGGCGTCTTTTCGCTCTATGAGGGTGTCAGCAAGCTGCAAGAGCCACACCCGCTCGAGAATGCGTGGCTGCCCATCGTCGTGCTGCTCATCGCGATCGGGCTCGAGTCGTTCTCGCTGCGCACGGCCGTGCGCGAGTCGAATCACGTGCGCGGCACGCAAGGCTGGATTCAGTTCATTCGACGCGCAAAGGCCCCCGAGCTGCCCGTCGTGTTGCTCGAAGATGTCGCCGCTTTGCTCGGCCTCGTCTTCGCCCTGCTGGGCGTGGGCCTCACGATTCTCACGGGCGACTCGCTGTGGGATGCCATGGGCACCATCATGATCGGCGTTTTGCTCGTGCTCGTCGCGGTCGTTCTCGGTCTCGAGACGAGCAGCCTGCTCGTGGGCGAGGGGGCCTCAGCCGATGATGTGCGGGCGATTCGTCGCGCCCTCGACGAGCACGACAGCGTGACGAGCGTCGTGCACATGAAGACGCTCTATCTCGGCCCCGATGAGTTGCTCGTGGGCGCCAAGGTGAGCTTCGCGCCGGGAATGTCGATCGAGCGCGTCGCAGCCATCATCGACGAGCTCGAGGTCGCCGTGCGCACGGCGGTGCCGATTGCCCGCGTCATCTACATCGAACCCGGGCTCGAACGAGTCAGCGCCGAGGTCTGAGACCTAACGACGCTCGCTGAAGAACTCCGCGAGCAAGGATGCGCACTCGTGTTCATCGACCCCGCCGACCACCTCGGCCACCCGGTAGGGCAGGCGCCGCTCGCGCAGCACGTCGATGACACTTCCGGCCGCTCCGGCCTTCGCGTCCCACGCCCCGAAGACGACTCGGTCGATCCGCGCGGCGAGGATGGCGCCCGCGCAGAGCACGCAGGGTTCGAGGGTGACGACGAGGGAGCATCCGCTCAGATTCCAGTCACCCGTGGCCACGGCGGCCGCGCGCAGTGCGACGACTTCGGCATGCGCCGTGGGGTCGTGGTGTTTTTCGCGCTCATTACGCCCGCGACCGACGATCGCCCCGCTCGCGTCGAGCACGACGGCGCCCACGGGCACATCGCCGGTAGCGAGGGCGGCGCGCGCCTCGGCGAGCGCCTCGCGCATTGCCGCACGATCGCCCGCCGACACCGTGGTCATGCCCCGCCCTTCCGTTAGATTGAGCCTATGCGAGTACACGTTGCCGACCACCCCCTGATCACCCACAAGCTCACCGTGCTGCGTGATCACGACACGCCCTCGGCAACCTTTCGGGCCTTGACCGAAGAGCTTGTGACGCTGCTGGCCTACGAGGCCACGCGACACGTGCGCACGCGCGAGGTCACGATCACGACTCCCGTGGCAACGACGTCGGGTCTCGCCATTAGCGAGCCGCGGCCCCTCATCGTCCCAATTCTGCGCGCGGGCCTCGGCATGCTCGAGGGCATGGTCAAGCTCGTGCCGAGCGCCGAGGTGGGCTTCTTGGGCATGGTGCGTGACCACGACACGCTCGAGCCGAGCGTGTATGCCGAACGCCTGCCCGACCAGCTCGAGGGCCGTCAGTGCTTCGTGCTCGACCCAATGCTCGCGACTGGCGGCTCGCTGCTCGCCGCGATCGAGTTCTTGTTCGCGCGCGGAGCCGACGACGTCACGGCCGTGTGCATCTTGGGGGCACCCGAGGGGCTCGAGATGATCGAAAAAGCCACGGCGGGCCGTGACGTGACGATCGTGCTCGGCGCGCTCGACGAGAAGCTCAACGAAAAGGGCTACATCGTTCCCGGGCTCGGTGACGCCGGCGACCGCCTGTATGGCACGGTCGGCTAAACCCGAGCAAACTTGACGCTCTCTGTCGCCCTCGGCGATACTTAGCCCCATGACCGTCACCGCGAACCTCCTGCCCGCCCGCGAGGCTGTGGAGACCGCTGGCATGATGATGCCGGCGAGCGCTGACGTGTGTTGTCGAATGTGTGCCTAATCGGCCACCCCCTCGCCCGAGTCGTGCTGACCTGCCGATCCATCGTCTGACGATGTCTGATCACTCCGAGCACACGACCGCCGCATCGGGGCCGGATGCTCCGGCTCCCGCTGCCCGCACCCCCGAGGTGCGCTCGCTCGACACACAGCTTCCGAACGCCACCGCCCCTTCGGGCTCCCCGACCTCGGGTGGTGAGCCGTTCGACTCCGCAGAAAGCGTCTCCACGATGTCTCTCGCCACTCTTTCCCCCCGCACGACTCCCACCCCCCAGCCCGCCCCGGCGCGCCCCGCTGCCGCCGCTGCCGCCGCTCCCGCGAGTCCGGCGCCGCGTCTGCGCGCCGTCCCCGAAGGCACCGAAGCGCGCGGATTCGTGCTCTACGTGGGCCTCGATGAAGCCAAGGCGGCCGCCGCCGGCATCGACCTCGGCCGCCTCGTTGTCGAACTCAAGAGGCTCACCGCTGAACTCGCGCCCGGCGCCGAGACGCACGCCGCCGTTGCTCTCGCGCCGGCGGGAGCCGGCGGCCGCGACGTTGACGTCGTGCGGCTCGCGTTGCAAGACCCGTCAGCGCTTGCTCGCTATCGTCGCGACGACACTCCCCCGGCCGAGCCGAAGGCCGAGGGCGTCGTTATCGACATTTCGCGCAAGCGCGTGCTGCTCGATGGCGACACCGCCGCCCTCACCTACAAAGAGTTCGAGTTGCTGCAGTACCTCGTCTTGCGCGAGGGCCGCACGATCGAGCGTGCCGAGCTGATTGCGTCGCTCTGGGCCGACGGTGGCGACGACGATGACGACGTGCCCAACGAGCGCACGATCGACGTGCACGTGCGCCGCTTGCGCGCCAAGCTCGGCGGCTATGAAGACATCGTGCGCACCGTGCGCGGTTCGGGCTATCGCTTCGACCGGCACGCTGACGTCTCGATCCGCTACGCCTCGACGCCGAGCCCCGACTTCTTCTAGGTCTCCGGCCTACGGCTCGGTCGAGGCGGCCGTGCCGCGTGACGTCAGGCGCAGCGGCACCGATTCGTCGATGACACCCTCGAAGGGACGGGATGCCGTGACATTGCGGAAGCCGAGCATGACGGGGCCATCCGTCGTCTCGACCACACGCCCCGCATAGAGCCCCTCGGGGCCGACGGGCTCCGCGCGGTCGAGAGCGAAGGGGCCCAGAGCCGACTCGGCGGGCGCGCAATAGAAGCCCGTGCGACGCTCGACGGTGTCGAGGCTGATGTCGGTCTCGAGGCACGAGAAGAAGAGCACGGGGGTGCCCTCGAAGTGCACGATCTGCAAGACCTCGAGTTGCAAGAATCCCGTCTTGATCGCGAGGGGCTCTTCGACCGTCCAGGTCAACAGATCGTCTGACGTCGCGTGACCGACGCAGCCGTGGCCGAAACGGTCGGTCGCCGTGACGAGCATGTGCCAGCGGCCATCGGTGTGCAGGAAGACCCATGGGTCACGGAATGCCTCGGCACCGTCGCGATCGAACGTGGAGTACCAGCGCGGGTCGGCCATGGCGATCGGGTCGGGCGAGACCCGCGTCCAGGTGACGAGGTCAGTCGAGGTCGCCTGGCCGACACGTTGGCGAGCGCCCTGTGTGGTGGCGTCGATGCCCGTGTAGAACATCCGCCAGACATCACCGTCTTTCACCACACTGCCCGTCCAAATGGCCTGGTCGTCGAAGTGACCGGACTCGCCGGGCGTCAGGGCGTCGGGGAGGTGGTTCCACTCGCGAAGGTCACGCGAGACCGCGTGCGCGGCCACGGCGTTCCAGTGGCGTAGATCGGGGTCGCCGAGCGACCGCGGAGCGGCCAAGAAGAAGGCGTGGTAGTCATCGCCGTCTTTCGCGTACCACGAGTCCCAAATCCATCGCTGCGGGTCGGTAATCACTGAAGGGAACCCTTTCGTAGAGAGGTGTCGGCGCTAGTCTCAAAGCAGATGCTGGCGGCCACCCGGGCCCCGAGCGAGACGGAGAACGAATCATGGCGACGATCAGTCAAATCGCCGATGAGCTCGGCCTGTCGAAGTCGACCGTGTCGCGGGCCCTTCGAGGCATTCCGAGCATCTCGCAAGAGACCATCGCGCTCGTGCAAGAAGCCGCCGCGCGTCTCGAATACGTTCCCTCGGTCGCCGCGGCGGGGCTGTCGACCGGGCGCAACCACGCGATCGGCGTGATCGTTCCCTCGCTCAATCGCTGGTTCTACAGCTCGGTGGTGAGCGGCATCGACCGCACGCTCGCCGAGCTCGGCTATGACGTCGTCTTGTTTGACCTCGACCGCAGCCAGGCCGTCGGAACCCGCCTGTTCGCCCGATCGCTGCTGCGTCGCCGGGTCGATGCCGTGATCGTCGTCGCGACGGTCTTCACGCCCGAAGAGCTCGCGGAGTTCGCATTGCTCGACATGCCCATGATCTCGGTCGGGCCCCCGGTGAGCGGAATCCGCAACATCGGCGTCGACGACGCGGCCGTCATGACGGCGGCCACGAGCCACCTCGTCGAACTGGGACACCGAGCGCTCGGCCTCGTGGGTGGGTACGACCCCGAAAGCCTCACGGTCATCGGTGCTTCGGAACGCGAGCACGCGTTTACGCGAACCGCATCGCTCGCCGGGGCGGTCGTAGAACCGACGTGGATGCTCTCCGGCGGGTACCGCAGCGGCGTCGCCAAGCAAGTTGTTCTGCAGTTGTATCAGGGCTCGAGTTGGCCGACCGGCCTCGTCTGCGCGTCTGATGAAATGGCGATTGGAGCGATGTTCGCCGTTCAGCAGGCCGGCTTGAGCGTTCCCCACGACGTGTCGATCATTGGCATCGACGGCCACGAATACTCGGCCGACTACGACCTGACCACGTGCTTTCAAGACGTGCAAGAGCAAGGGTCGATGGCCGCGCGCCAGGTCGTTGCCGAAGTGGAAGGCGCGCTGGCGCCCGAGTCCTTCGCGCCCTCTGACTTCTCGCTCGTGCTTCGCGGCTCGACCGCACCGCCGCGGCACGGCTAGCAAGGCCTCGGTGGCCGCGACGGTGACGATCACTTAAGAGCGGAACCAGATGGTCGACTCGCCGGCCACACCGTCTGCCGTGATGGGGGCACTCGCGAGAATGACCTCGCCCTCGGGCGCCACCACGGGCTCGGTTCCGAAGTTCGTCAGGCTGTTCCAGCCGTTGTCACGGCGGAACCACGCGACGTTTGCGGGGTGGTCGACCCACGTGAGGGTCTCTGCCGTCTGCAGCTCGTGCCGGGCGCGCAAGGCCTCGCGGTAGAGCTCGAGGTTCGACCCCTCGAGGCCGAGTTGCTTCTCGACGGCGAATTCGGCAAATGACGTGGGCATGGGCAAGTGCGGAACCCCGGTCGTGAAGCCGTAGCCCGGCCCGTGGGCCGTCCAGGGCAGGGGCACGCGGCATCCGTCGCGGCCCTTTCGCGCCCCGCCGTCGCGCACCCAGATGGGGTCTTGAAGCGCATCGGTCGGCAAGTCAGCAACCTCAAACAGGCCGAGTTCTTCGCCCTGATAGAGATAGACCGACCCCGGGAGCGCGAGCAAGAGCATCACGGCCGCGCGGGCACGGCGCGTGCCTTGCGCGCGGTCGACCTCGGGCTCGGTGCCGTTCGTCAGCAACCACGTGTCGAGATGGACAGAATCGGGCAAGCCGTATCGCGTCGCGTGCCGCACGACGTCGTGATTGGAGAGGGTCCAGGTCGACGATGATCCCGTCGCCTGAGCCAGCTCGAGGCTGCGCGAAATTGTCGACCGGAAATCGTCGGCGTGCCAGGTCGTGCCCAGCAGGTCGAAGTTGAAGGCTTGACCGAGGGTGTCGGTGCGCGCGTAGTTGACGCGCCGTTCTACGGGCACGGTCGCCTCAGCCACGGCAACGCGCGGCGGGTCGTACTCGTTGAACACGGCGCGCCACGAACGGTAGACCTCATAGACGTCGTCGCGATCGAACAAGGGGTGCGAACCGTCGATCGGGTAGTCCGACATGATGCCGATGGTCGGCACGGGCTTGTAGGGCTCGCTCATGTCTTTCTTGAGGGCGTGCGCCACGTCGATGCGGAAGCCGTCGACACCGCGATCTGACCAGAAGCGCAGCGTGCGGATGAAGTCGGCCTCAACCTCCGGGTTGTCCCAGTTGAAGTCGGGCTGCTCCGGCGCGAACAGGTGCAGGTACCACTGTCCCGGGGTGCCGTCAGCATTCGTCGTGCGCGTCCACGCCGAGGGCCCGAAGTGGCTGGGCCAATCGTTGGGAGGCAGCTCGCCGTTCTCGCCGCGCCCGTCGCGAAAGAGATACCGATCGCGCTCAGGAGACCCCGGGGCAGACTCGAGGGCCGCACGAAACCACTCGTGCCGATTCGAGCTGTGGTTGGGAACGATGTCGACGAAGATCTTGATGCCGGCCTCGTGGAGCGCCGCCACCATCGCATCGAAGTCATCGAGCGACCCCAACCGCGGGTCAACGTTGCGGTAGTCATCGACGTCGTACCCCCCGTCGGCCAAGGCCGACGGATAAAACGGACTCAGCCAGACCGCATCTACCCCGAGCTCGCGCAAGTAGGGCACGCGCGCGATGATTCCGCGCACGTCGCCGAGACCATCACCATCCGAGTCGGCAAACGACCGCGGATAGATCTGGTAGACGACGGCTTGCCGCCACCACTCTGCGTTCTCGTGTTCTCCCGTGTCGTCGGGCGAACTCACTTCACCGCTCCCGCGGAAATACCCGCGATGATGCGACGCTGCATGACGAAGTAGAAGATAACGATCGGGAAGATCGACAACACCAGACCGGCCATGGCCAAGCCATAGTCAGACGTGTAGTTGCCGTAGAACACGAACGTGCGCAGCGGGATGGTCTTCTGATCGTTTTCGAGCAGCACCACCGACGGCAAGAGGAAGTCGTTCCAGATCCACAGGGCGTTGATGATGGCGACCGTCGCCGTGACCGGTCCGAGCATCGGGAAGATGATGCTGCGGAAGGTGCGCAACGGTGAAGCGCCATCCATACCGGCCGCTTCATCCAATTCGAACGGGATGTTCGTGATGAAGCCGTGGTAGAGGAAGGTCGAGAGCGCCACACCAAAGCCGACGTAGAAGAACGCAATCGTGAACTGGTTGCCCGGCAGGCCGAGACCGCGCTCACCGAAGAGGCCGACGAACGGGATCATGAGGGCCTGGAAGGGGACGATCATCGACGCGACCAAGACCAAGAAGGTCACGGCCGAGAAGCGCGTCTTCGAGCGAGCCAAGTAGTAGGCGAGCATCGACGACGTGATGATGATGGCGCCCACGCTCAGCACGGTGATGATGAGCGAGTT
>JBDKJR010000255.1:0-5430 GCA_039796515.1 Actinomycetota bacterium | reverse complement strand
TCGGAAGAAGCGCGCATCGCGGCCGCGCAGAAGATTGCAGAGAGCCAACGAGCTCTCGATCTGCGCAACGCCGAGATTCAGAAAGAGACCGACAAGGCCCGTGCCGAGGCCGCTGCCGCGGCCCCTTTGGCAGAAGCGATCGCGCAGCAAGAGGTCGTGAGCCAGCAAGAGCTCACCGCCCAGAAGCGTGTGGGATTGCGCAAGCAAGAGCTCGACGCTGAGGTGCGGGCAGTGGCCGACGCCCAGGCCTATGCGATCGAGAAAGAGGCCAACGCGGCCGCCCTCGCCGCCGTCGCGGGCGCCAATGCCGAGCGCGACGCTCGCAAGGCTGCCGCCGAGGCCATTGAGGCGGAGGGTCTTGCGGAGCGCAACCGCCGCAAGAGCGCGGCCGAAGCTGTGGAGGCTGAGGGTGTCGCCGAGCGCGCCCGACGCATCGCCGCTGCCGAGGCGCTCGCGGCCGAGGGTGAGGCAGAGGCATCGGCCATCCGGTCGAAGGGTACGGCTGAAGCCGACTCGACGCGCGCCCAGGCCGAAGCCCTCGCTGAGCGCGCCGAAGCTCTTCTCAAGCAGCGCATCATCGACCAGTTGCCCGAGATCGTTCGGGCCGCCGCCGAGCCGCTCGGGGCCATCCAGAATATGACGGTCATCTCGAGCGATGGAAGCGGCACGAACCAGCTGGGAGACAATGTTGCCGGGCAGCTTGCGACGTCGACCAAAATCATTAAAGACCTGGTCGGAATCGATATTGGCGAACTCATCAACGGCAAGGTCGTGGGTGAGGCAACGGGTGCCGCGGTAGCCAAGGGCGCAAGCCGTGCCGCGCGCGCGAAGACCTCAGCCACTGACGAGAGTGACGCCAGCTAGGAGTCAGCGAAACGCGGGGATGCCCGTGATCTGGTTACCCAGAATCAGGGTGTGCACGTCGTCCGTGCCCTCGTAGGTGCGCACCGACTCGAGGTTGTTGGCGTGGCGTATTGGTGAGTACTCGAGCGTCACGCCGTTGCCACCGAGCATCGCCCGTGCCTCCCGCGCGATGGCGATTGCCTCGCGAGCGTTGTTGAGCTTGCCCACCGAGATCTGGTGCGGCTGCAACTGCCCCGCGTCTTTCAGGCGGCCCAGCTGAAGCGCGAGCAAGAATCCCTTGTCGATCTCGAGCGCCATGTCGACGAGCTTCTGCTGCGTCAATTGGTACGAGGCGACGGGCTTATCGAAGACCTCGCGCTCGCTGACATAGGCGAGAGCGGTGCGGTAGCTATCGAGAGCCGCGCCCATGACGCCCCAGACGATGCCATACCGAGCCTGGTTGAGGCACGTGAAGGGGCCGCGCAAGCCTTCTGCGCCGGGCAGTTGTGCGCGTGCGGGAACGCGGACCTCGTCGAGCACGATGTCGCACTGAATCGAGGCGCGCATCGAGAGCTTCTGACCGATGGGCGTCGCCGTAAAGCCGGGCGTCTCGGTCGGAACGAGGAAGCCGCGGATGCCCTGCTCGGTCTGCGCCCAGATGACCGCGATGTCGGCGATCGACGCGAGGCCGATCCACCGCTTCGACCCCGTGATGACCCAGTCGTCACCGTCGCGGCGTGCGAAGGTCTGCATCGAGGCCGGGTCACTGCCGGCATTCGGCTCGGTGAGGCCGAAGCATCCGATCGCCTCGCCCGCCGCCATGCGCGGAAGCCAGTGCTGCTTTTGTTCCTCGGAGCCGAAGGTGTGAATTGCCGTCATGGCGAGCGAACCCTGCACCGAGACGAAGGTGCGCAACCCCGAATCGCCCGCTTCGAGTTCGGCCGCGGCGAGGCCATACTCGACGGCGGAACGCCCGGCACAGCCGTAACCCTGCAAGTGCATCCCCAAGAGGCCCAGGGCACCCATGGGCTTGATGATCTCAGCGGGAAAGACTCCCGCCTCGTACCACTCGGCAATGTGCGGCCGCAGCTCGGCATCGACGTAGGCGCGCACGCGGTCACGCGTTGCCCGCTCGTCAGCGCTGAGCAGGGAGTCGAAGCCGATGAGGTCGAGGGGCGAATCGGTCATGGTGTCTTCTCTACACCAGTTTCGGTGGGTGCCGACCCTGCGCGTTCGAGAACGACGCGCGCCAGTCGCGTCGCGCCCACCCCCGCAGCGGGCATCACAGCAATCGCCCCGCCGGAAATAAGGAAGAACAGTTGGGTTGCCACCCCGAAGCCCAGCTCGCGAGCGCGCGAGCCCCGCAGCAACACGGCGCGGTCGGCCGATGCGATGCCGCGCGCTTCGAAAGGCCGCGTTGTCAGTTCGCGAGCAATGAGGTGGCCCGCGAGCACCGGACCGACGATCGCTGCCGCGACCGACCCAATACCGGGAATGAACCCGACCATCGCCGTGATGATGGCGAAGCCCACAGCGCGCAGTACCAGCAGGAAGCCATCGCCCACCGAGCGCCAGAACCGCACGGGCGAGGGGACAAAATCACCGAGCTCGTTCTCGGCTGCCCGCCAGATGCGCTCGTAGAACGGGTCGCCGATGAGCAAGGTCAGCGTCGTGAACGTGTACATCGTGCCGATGATGGCGCCCGCGACGATGATGAGCGCGAGCAGGGTGCGCAACACACTGCGGTCGCGTTCGGCCCACCCGTCAGCGAAGGGGGTGACGGCTTGCGCGAGGGCTTCGACGTTGAGCCCGAGGCCGATGAGCACGGCGGCGATGAGCGCCGCGGCGATGAGGGCGGGCACCATGCCGAGCGCCATGACTCCGGGCCGCTGCCGCCAGAAGGCGAAGCCCCGAGGAACGAGCGCGGCTCCGGCCACGAACTCGCGGACGAGGCGACTCGCACGATGGAGGGGCCGGTGGCGAGCATCCCGAACCACCGAGCGGCGGGATCGAGAAACGGCCATGACCGACACTGTAGACGGCCCGATTGATGACTGTACGGACTGGCGAAGAAACCGCCGGGAATCTCCACGACGGCGATGCGGGCGAGTGGGTGCTGACTCTAGGCTGGGGGAGCGTGCGCGCTGTCGCGCAGGCTCGGTTGCACCCGAACCGTCGAACCATCGAGGAGCCTCATGAGCAAGTATGCAGTGACCAACCCCGCCACGGGCGAGACGCTCCGGTCGTACCCGACCGCGACGGATGCCGAGGTCGCGACCGCGATCGATCACGCCCACAACGCCTACCGCGGCTGGTCGCGCTCGACCACTGTTGCCGAGCGTGCGGCCCTCATCACCAAGGTTGCCGACCTGCACCGCGAGCGTCGTCAGCACCTTGCGGAGATCATCGTGCGGGAGATGGGCAAGCCCATCGGTGACGCCCTGGGTGAGGTCGACTTCTCGGCCGACATCTACCAGTACTACGCCGACAATGGCCCCGAACTGCTCAAGGACGAGCCGATCGCGTTGGCCGAAGGCAGCGAAGGCTCGGCCTTCATTCGCAAGAGCGCCATGGGCGTGCTGCTGGGCATCATGCCGTGGAACTTCCCCTACTACCAGGTGGCGCGTTTCGCGGGCCCGAACCTCATTCTCGGCAACACCATTCTGCTCAAGCACGCTGCTCAGTGCCCCGAGTCGGCTGAAGCGATCCACCAGATCTTCGCCGACGCCGGTTTCCCGGTCGGTGCCTACACGAACCTCTACGCCACGACCGACCAGATCGGCACGATCATTGCTGACCCGCGCGTGCAGGGTGTGTCGCTCACGGGCTCGGAGCGCGCGGGCGCTGCCGTCGCCGAGCAAGCCGGCCGTCACCTCAAGAAGGTCGTGCTCGAGCTCGGTGGCAGCGACCCCTTCATCCTGCTGAGCACCGACGACCTTGACGCCACGGTCGAAATGGCCACCAACGCCCGCCTCGACAACAGCGGCCAGTCGTGCAACGGCGCCAAGCGCTTCATCGTCATCGACTCGCTCTACGACGCCTTCCTCGAGAAGTTCGTCGCGCAAATGTCGGCGACTCAGGCGACCGACCCGATGGTCGAGGGTGGGGCCTACGGGCCGCTGTCGTCGGCGGGCGCGGCCGAGGGGCTTGAAGACCAGGTGAAGCGCGCGGTCGCCGGCGGCGCCACGGTGCTCACGGGCGGAACCCGCGACGGAAACTTCTTCTCGTCGACCGTTCTTGCCGACGTCAAGCCCGGCAACGACGCGTACTACGAAGAGTTCTTCGGCCCGGTGGCCCAGGTCTTCAAGGTGGCGAACGAAGACGAGGCCGTCGAGCTCGCCAACGACACCCCGTTCGGGCTCGGCTCGTACCTCTTCACGACCGACGCGGAGCAGGCGCACCGGGTGGCCGACAAGATCGAGGCCGGCATGGTCTACGTCAACTGCGTGCTCGCCGACAGCCCCGAGCTGCCCTTCGGTGGCATCAAGCGTTCGGGTTCGGGTCGCGAGCTCGGCACGCTTGGCATTGACGAGTTCGTCAACAAGAAGATGATCCGCGTCGCCTAACTCCATGGCGACCACGGTTCTGTTGCGGAACGCCCCTGAGCACGCTCTCGGCGCGTTCACGCTCAAGCCGACCTCTGTCACCCCCGGCCAGTCTGAAGGTTCTGTCGACCTGTGGACTGCGCCGGGGGCGACCGGGGGGCCCGTCGAAACGGGCATTTGGCAAGCCGAGCCGGGCACCTTCACGGCAACTCGCGACGGCTACCACGAGATCTGTTACCTCATCAGCGGTCGCGTCACACTCACCGAGGAGGGCGAAGAGCCCCTCGAGCTTGAGGCGGGCGACCTGTTTGTCACTCCGGCTGGCTGGCGGGGCACGTGGCAGGTGCACGAAAGCCTGCGCAAGGTATTCGTCATCGTTCCCGCGCCGGTTGCCGGCGCCTAATGCTGCGCTTCGACGAACTCGCCTTTGAGCAGACGCCCATGGGCGAGCTCACGCTGCGTCGCCGATTCGAGCCCGCCGTGGGCGCTGACGTGTATGAGGTCAAGCTCGGCGATGAGTACCTCATGTCGAGCCTCTTCACGGTCGCCGAAGAGGCCCTCAGCGAGCTCGGTCTCGCGGCCGTTCACCATGACGCGCTCGACGTCGTCGTGGGAGGTCTGGGGCTCGGCTACACCGCCATTGCGGCGCTCCGCGATGCCCGCGTCTCGTCGATGACGGTCGTGGATGCCCTGCCCGCAGTCATCGACTGGCACGAGCGTCGCCTCCTCCCGGTGTCGGGCCTGCTCGTCGATGACGACCGCACGAGCCTTGTGCACGCCGACTTCTTCGCTCTGGTGCGCGCGGCCGCGGGAGCGGAGGGGCCGTTGCGGACGGGCGTCGACGCCATCCTACTCGACGTCGACCACTCGCCCTCGTTCACGCTCGACCCCTCCCACGCCGA
Organism: Actinomycetota bacterium; assembly: GCA_039796515.1. Taxonomy (GTDB): domain Bacteria; phylum Actinomycetota; class Actinomycetes; order Actinomycetales; family Microbacteriaceae; genus Microcella. Next base: position 140 of record JBDKJR010000255.1, on the reverse strand, counting down.
CCTCTACACCGTCGACGGGCTCCGGCGTCTCGCGGCGCACCTGCGGCCCGGAGGGGTCTTTGCGCTGTGGTCAGACGATCCGCCCGAAGAGTCGTTCCTTGACGCCCTGCGCGCGGTGTTTGCCCGCGTCGAAGGGCACA
>JBDKJR010000254.1:0-9289 GCA_039796515.1 Actinomycetota bacterium | reverse complement strand
CCTCGGGAGCTACCGAGAAAATGCGTGCACCGACGAAGCGGTGCAGGTCCTCGCCGCTGTTGAAAGCCTCGATGAGGCCGGCGTCGCCCGAGAGGTGCGCCATGATGCGCATCTCGATCTGCGAGTAGTCGGCCGTCAGCAGGCTGTCAAAGCCCTCCCCCGCGCGGAAGGCCGCGCGGATGCGGTGCCCCACTTCGGTGCGCACGGGGATGTTCTGCAGGTTCGGATCGGTCGACGAAATGCGCCCCGTCGTCGTGCCCGTTTGGTCGTAGGTCGTGTGGATGCGCCCGTCGCTCGCAATCGCCGCCGAGAGCGTTTCGACAATCTGGCGCAGCTTCGTCGCGTCGCGGTGCTGCAGCAAGAGACCCAAGAAGGGGTGCGGATGCGCCTCTTGCAGATCGGCCAACGCTGCCGCGTCGGTCGAGTAGCCCGTCTTCGTCGCTCGCGTCTTGGGCATGCCCAGTTCGTCGAAGAGCACCTCTTGCAGTTGCTTGGGTGACCCGAGATTGACCTCGCGCCCGATCTCGGCGTAGGCCTGCTGAGCGAGTTCTGCGGTCGTCTCGCCGAGTTCCGTGTTGAGCGCATCGAGGGCGGCGCGGTCAACCGTGATGCCCGTGCGCTGCATGAGGGCGAGAACCGGTGCACTCGGGAGGTCGATCTCGGCGAGCACCCGCTCGCTTGTCTCCGGAAGCGACTCCCGCTGTTCGGCAACGAGTCGGAGCAAGAACCACGCGACAGTTGCGGGACTGATGCTCTCGGTGTCGGGCACGAGCTGGTTGGGGTCAGCCTGCGGCATCGACTCGCCGAGAACGTCGTGCACGAGATCGACGAGGTCGTACGACTTCGCACCCGGGCGTTCGAGCCACGCGGCGAGCCGGGAATCCCACACGACCCCATTGAGCGCGATGTCGAGGCTCGCGAGAACACTCGTGGCCGTCTTGGCGTCGGCGAGCACCTTGGGCGCATCGCTCGCGAGCCAGGCCTCAAGGGCGGCGTAGTCGGGGCGGTGCGCAGCCCAGTTCACCTGAACCGTTTCGGTCGCGGTTGCGAGCCCGAACGCCGCGAGGTGGCCGTGGGGGGCATCCACAATCACGGCGACTTCTGAACCCGCTGTCGAGGCCAGCCACGCGGCCAGCTCTTCATCAACGAGCGTGCGTACACTCGGAAGGTCAGTGCGCGGGGCGGCGTCAGCCACCTCGCCCATGTCGGCACCCTCGGCCTCGGCAATCTTGAGCACGCGCTCGGTCAGGCTGCGAAACTGCAGCCGCTCGAAGACCTGCTTGACGGCGGGAACATCCATGGGGCGGCGATCGAGATCGTGCGGGCCCAGGGGAAGTTCCAGGTCGGTCACGAGGCGATTCAGGCGACGATTGCGCTCGGCGCGTTCGCGCTGCTCGCGCAGGTTGGCGCCGACGACGCCACCAATCTCATCGATGTGTTCCCAGAGCCCCTCGAGTGAGCCGTACTGGGTGATCCACTTCACAGCGGTCTTCTCGCCGACCTTGTCGATTCCGGGGAGGTTGTCGCTCGTTTCACCGACGAGGGCCGCAATCTCGGGGTACTGCTCGGGGTTGATGCCGTAGCGCTCGCGCACGGCCTCGGGGTTGTACCGCTTGAGCTCGGCGACGCCGCGCGCATTCGGGTACAGCAGCGTCACGTCTTCGGTGACGAGCTGAATCGTGTCGCGGTCACCCGAGACAACAAGAACGTGAAAGCCCTCGGCGGCGCCCCTGGTCGCGAGCGTCGCGAGAATGTCATCCGCTTCGAAATCTTCTTTTGTGATGGTCGGGATGCTCATGGCTGCGAGTGCCTCTTGCAGCAGAGGCACTTGCCCCGTGAACTCGGGAGGCGTCTCGCCTCGCGTTCCCTTGTATTCGGGGTACTCGCGCGTGCGGAAGGAGTACCGCGAAATGTCGAACGCCACCGCAACGTGCGTCGGCTTTTCTTTCGCCAACAGGCTCAAGAACATCGACAAGAAGCCGTGGATCGCGTTGGTGTGCTGCCCGTCACGCGTGACGAAACTGTCGATCGGCAAGGCGTAGAACGCCCGGAACGCCAACGAATGGCCGTCGACAAGCAGAAGAGTAGGCTTTGCGGAGTCCGTCACGGGGCCAGCCTAGCGACGCCCGCCGACGCGGTGGCCGTGAGTCGGAATCCCGCCTACTCACCATCGCCTGCCGAGGACTCCATGACGATTCTGCCTCCCAACCTCGACCCCGAACTCTACGAGCGTCTCGTCACCACGGGCGGTGGCGCACTGTGCCAAAAGATGGGCATCGAGTTTCTCGAACTCTCGGCAGAACGCTCGGTCGCCACCATGCCCGTCGACGGCAACACTCAAGTGATCGGGCTCTTGCACGGTGGCGCGCACGTGGTGCTCGCCGAAAGCCTGGGCTCCATCTCGTCGGCGATTCACGCGGGGCCGGCACGCTATGCCGTGGGTATCGAGATCAATGCGACACACAGTCGTTCCATCACCGAGGGAGTTGTCACGGCCACGTGCACGGCTCTCGTGTTGGGTCGCACGCTCTGCACCCACGAGATCGTCATGACCGACGACGAGGGTCGGCGCTTGTCGACGGTGCGCATGACCAACATGCTGCGCGACCGCTAAGCGGCTACTCGCTCGGCGTAGCCTCTCCTGAGGCGTCATCGGCCGACGCCTTCTTGGGGGCGTCTTTCTTCGTCGCCAGCTGATCGATGATCGCTTGAGCGACGGCTTGCATCGTCGTGCGGCGATCCATCGACGCCTTCTGAATCCAGCGGAATGCCTCCGGCTCCGTCAGGCCCATACGCTCATTGAGCAGGCCCTTGGCACGGTCAACGAGCTTGCGGGTCTCGAAACGCTCCACGAGGTCAGCGACCTCGGCTTCGAGCGTGAGGATCTGCTGGTAGCGGCTCAGTGCGACCTCGATCGCGGGCAACAGGTCATTGGGCGTGAAGGGCTTCACGACGTAGGCGAGAGCACCCGCCTCGACGGCCTGCTCCACGAGCTCCTTCTGGCTGAATGCCGTGAGCAAGACGACCGGGGCGATGTGGTTCTCGCTCAAGCGCTTCGCGGCCTCGATGCCGTCGAGCTGCGGCATGCGAATGTCCATGATGACCAGGTCGGGGCGCAGCTCGGTCGCGAGCGCGACGGCCGTCTCGCCATCCCCTGCCTCACCGACCACATCAAAGCCGTTATCACGCAGAATCTCGACGATATCCATCCGAATGAGAGATTCGTCTTCCGCAACAACGACACGACGGGGGGCAGCAGAAACGTCTTGGTCACTCACCCCACCGAGCCTACGGTATCGTCGAGGCCCGAGGGTTGTGATGACCCAAGCCGGCTTGGCGGAATGGTAGACGCGGCGCACTCAAAATGCGTTGTCCGTGAGGACGTGTGGGTTCGAGTCCCACAGCCGGTACGCGATAGAAGAAACCCAGCACGGGTCACTCCCGGTTCGCCGACGCTATGCGTCGCGGGGTTCGAGTCCTACAGCCGGTACGCGATAGAAGTACCTCGGCGCGGGCCGAGCCCGGTGCGCCGACGCGGTGCGTCGCGGGGTTCGAGTCCCACAGCCGGTACAACGCCGGTACAACGACAAAGGCCGCACCCCGAGAGGTGCGGCCTTTGTCGTTCGCGGCTTAGTCGGCGTGCTCGCCGCTCTCCCACACCGGAGCGGCAGCGTTGATCGCGTCGCCGACGACGTGCACGCGCAGGTCGTTCGTCGAACCGGAGATTCCGGGAGGGGAACCCGAGATCACCACAACCTTGTCGCCGACCTCGGCGAGACCTTCGCGCAAAAGCACCTCGTCGACCTGACGGTACATCGCGTCCGTGTGCGTCACACGCTCCACCAAGAACGACTCGATGCCCCAAGTGAGCGCCATGCGACGCTGAATGCTCTCGAGCGGCGTAAACGCCTTCATCGGGATGCGGAACCGCAGCCGCGACATGCGTCGAGCCGAGTCGCCCGACTCGGTGAAGACACACACATACTTCGCCTCGACGAAGTCAGCCACCTCGGCGGCCGCGAGAGTGATCGCGCCACCCTGGGTGCGGGGCTTCGTGCCGAGCGGAGGAATGCGCTCGAGGCCGTGCTCTTCTGTCGATGCCACGATGCGGGCCATGGTCGAGACCGTGATGACGGGGAACTCACCGACACTCGTCTCTCCGCTGAGCATGACCGCGTCGGCACCGTCGAGAACGGCGTTCGCTACGTCGGACGTCTCGGCGCGCGTCGGAATCGGGTTGCCGATCATCGACTCGAGCATTTGCGTGGCCACGATGACCGGCTTAGCCATTCGGCGAGCGAGCTCAACGGCGCGCTTCTGCACGATCGGCACGGCCTCGAGGGGCAGCTCGACGCCGAGGTCTCCACGGGCGACCATGATGCCGTCGAAGGCTTCGATGATCTCTTCGAGAGCATCCACCGCCTGGGGCTTTTCGATCTTGGCGATGACCGGAACGGTCACGCCCTCTTCGCACATGATCTCGTGCACGCGCGTGATGTCAGAGGCATTGCGCACGAACGACAGGGCGATGTAGTCGGCGCCGAGCTTGAGACCCCAGCGGAGGTCGTCTTCGTCTTTCTCGGAGAGCGCGGGAACGTTGACGGCTACACCGGGCAGGTTGATGCCCTTGTTGTTCGAGACGGGGCCGGCAACGATCACCTTGGTGCGCACGCGGACGCCATCAGTGTCGATGACCTCAACCTTGACCTTGCCGTCGTCGATGAGCAGGAAGTCACCGGGCTTCACATCGGCGGGCAGACCCTTGAAGGTCGTGCCGACGAGCTCTTTCGTGCCGACGACGTCTTCGGTCGTGATCGTGAAGATGTCACCCTCGGCCAGCTCGTGCGGGCCGTTCTCGAACTTGCCGAGTCGAATCTTGGGCCCCTGCAAGTCGACGAGCACGGCAACGGGGCTGCCGGCGTCGGCGGCTGCCTGACGAACGTTGCGGTACACCTCTTCGTGCACGTCGTAGCTGCCGTGACTGAGGTTCATGCGAGCGACGTTGACGCCCGCCTCAATGATGGCCCGAATGTTCTCGTAGCTGGATGTCGCCGGCCCAAGGGTGGCGACAATCTTTGCGCGTCTCATGGTGTCCTTCAGTGGGGGTGGTGGTGGTAGGGGTGGTTCAGATTCTCAAACAGTGAGCGGTCGGTCGGTCGCCCGCACGGGAGCCGGCAATTCACTCGCGCCCTGCAAGTATGTGTCGACTGCGGCAGCAACCGCACGACCTTCTGCAATTGCCCACACGATCAGCGAGGCTCCACGGCCGGCGTCGCCCGCCACGAAGACTCCCTCTTCGCTCGTCGTGTAGTCGGCAGCACGAGTAATCGCGCCCGAACCCTCGAAGGGCAAACCGAGCTGCTCATCGAGCGAACCGCGGGCGGCGCCTGTGAATCCGAGCGCCAGCAGAACGAGGTCGGCCGGAATCTCGCGCTCCGTACCGGCCTTGGGCACCCGGCGACCGTCGAGGTACTCCGTCTCGGCGACACGAACTGCCCGAACCTCACCCGCATCGGTCGTCAAGAACTCGACCGTCGACGCGAGGTACACGCGCTCGCCTCCCTCTTCGTGGGCGCTCTGCACTTCGAACAGCGTGGGCTGAACGGGCCACGGCTGCGAGTCGGGCCGCTCGTGCGGGGGCTGCTTGCCAATCGCAAGGTTGGTAACGCTGAGCGCTCCTTGGCGGTGGGCGGTGCCGATGCAGTCCGCACCCGTGTCACCACCGCCGAGCACGACGACATGCTTACCTTCGGCAATGATCTGGTCGGCAACCACGTCACCGGCCTGAACACGGTTTGACTGCGTCAAGTAGTCCATGGCGAAGTGGATGCCCAAGGCGTCGCGCCCCGGAATCGCGAGGTCGCGCGGCTCGGGCGCGCCGGTTGCAATGACCACGGCGTCGTAGCGGGTGCGCAACTCATCCCACGTGATGTCAACGCCGATCTCGACGCCGGCACGGAAACGAGTGCCTTCGGCCTGCATTTGCGTGAGCCGGGCATCCAGATGCCGCTTTTCCATCTTGAAGTCGGGGATGCCGTACCGCAGCAGCCCGCCAATGCGGTCGTCTTTCTCGAAGACAGCGACCGTGTGTCCCACGCGCGTCAGTTGCTGCGCTGCCGCGAGACCAGCGGGGCCCGATCCCACCACGGCGACCGTCTTGCCGGTGAGTCGCTCGGGCGGAACGGGTTGCACCCAACCGTTGTTCCACGCGTTGTCGATGATCGAGGCCTCAACCTGCTTGATCGTGACCGCGGGCTGGTTGATCGCGAGCACACACGACGACTCACACGGTGCGGGGCACAGCTTGCCGGTGAACTCGGGGAAGTTGTTGGTCGCGTGCAGGCGTTCGATCGCCTGGCGGCCCTCGCCGCGCCACGTGAGGTCGTTCCACTCGGGAATTAGGTTGCCGAGCGGGCAGCCCTGGTGACAGAACGGGATGCCGCAGTCCATGCATCGCCCGGCCTGCCGGCGCAGCACGCCGGGGTCGCCCTGCTCGTAGACCTCTTTCCAGTCCATGAGGCGCAGCGGCACGGGTCGGCGCGGCGGAAGCTCACGCTCGGGAACACTGATGAATCCGCGGGGGTCAGCCACCGGTCACCTCCAGGATGCGGCCCCACACTACGTCTCCGTCGGGATCGAGGCCTTCGTCAAGGGCAGTCTGGCGGGTCGCGAGAACCGCCGCGTAGTCGCGCGGCAGTACCTTCACGAACCGGTCGAGAGAGGTATCGACATCGGCGAGCAGGCGAGCGGCAACGGCCGACTCCGTCTCGTCGAGGTGGCGCCTCAAGAGATCTGTCACGATCACTCGGTCGTCAGAGTCGAGCGGCGACAACACGAGCTCACCGGTCGAGAGGGCGTCGCTATTGACGCGCTCACGACGCAGGTCGAGCACGTAGGCGGTGCCGCCCGACATACCGGCGCCGAGGTTGCGGCCCGTCGCGCCAATGATCATCGCCGTACCGCCGGTCATGTACTCCAGCGCGTGGTCACCCACACCCTCGACCACGGCCGTCGCTCCGGAGTTGCGCACCAAGAAACGTTCGCCGACGATGCCGCGAATGAACAGCTCGCCGCTCGTGGCACCGTAGCCGATCACGTTGCCGGCGATGACATTTCGCTCGGCGTGGAAGACCGCGTCACGCGTGGGGCGCACAATGACGCGACCGCCCGACAAGCCCTTGCCGACGTAGTCATTGCTGTCGCCGTAAAGGCGAAGCGTGATGCCTCGCGGCATAAACGCACCGAGGCTCTGGCCCGCCGAACCCGTGAGCGTGACATCGATGGTGTCGGGCGCAAGCCCGTGCTCACCGTGGAGCTTCGTCACGTGGTGTCCGACCATCGTGCCGACGGCCCGCTCGGTGTTGCGAATCGGAAGGTCGATGCGCACCGGGGCACCGTGCTGCAAAGCGTCGGCGCTCAAGCGGATCAGTTCGTTGTCGAAGTGCTCGTCGAGCTCGTGGTCTTGCTCTTCGCGCTTGGTGCGCGGAGCATCCTCAGCGAACACCGGCCCTGACAGGATCGGCGACAGATCGAGACCGTCGGCCTTCCAGTGCCGTACGGCACGGTCAACGTCGAGCAAGTCCGCGCGACCAATGGCCTCTTCGAGCGACCGGAAGCCGAGCGCGGCGAGGTACTCGCGCACCTCTTGCGCCAAGAACTCCATGAAGGTGATGACGAACTCGGGGGTTCCGGTGAAGCGCTTGCGCAACTCGGGGTTCTGCGTCGCCACACCCACGGGGCACGTGTCGAGGTGGCACACGCGCATGAGGATGCACCCCGACACCACCATGGGCGCCGTGGCGAAACCGTATTCCTCGGCCCCGAGCAGCGCGGCAATGATGACGTCGCGGCCGGTCTTCATCTGACCATCGGCCTGCACCGTAACGCGACCGCGCATGTTGTTGAGCATGAGCGTTTGCTGCGCCTCAGCCAAGCCCAGCTCCCAGGGCGTGCCCGCGTGCTTGAGCGAGTTGAGCGGGCTGGCACCCGTGCCACCGTCGTGACCCGAGATGAGCACGACGTCGGCCTTCGCCTTCGCCACACCCGCCGCAACCGCACCAATGCCCGACTGGCTCACGAGCTTGACGTGCACGCGTGCCGAGGGGTTGGCCCGCTTAAGGTCAAAGATCAGCTGCTTGAGATCTTCAATTGAGTAGATGTCGTGGTGCGGGGGCGGCGAGATGAGGCCCACGCCCGCGGTGCCGTGCCGCAACCGGGCGATCCAGGGGTAGACCTTGTTGGCCGGCAGCTGACCACCCTCGCCGGGCTTGGCCCCCTGGGCCATTTTGATCTGGATGTCGTCGGCGTGCGTGAGATACAGGCTCGTGACGCCGAATCGGCCCGAGGCGACCTGCTTGATCGCGCTGCGCTTTTCGGGGTCGAGAAGTCGTTCGGGGCTCTCGCCACCCTCACCCGTGTTGCTGCGACCACCGATGCGGTTCATGGCGATCGCGAGCGTCTCGTGCATCTCGGGGCTGATTGCCCCCATGCTCATCGCACCGGTCGTGAACCGACGGATGATCGACTCGACTGACTCGACCTCGTCGAGCGGCACGGGGGTGCGCTCATCGGTCTTCAGACGGAACAAGCCTCGCAGCGTCATCAGGTTTTCGGCCTGGTCGTCGACCGCCTTGGTATACTCGCGGAAGATGTCGTAGCGCTTAGCGCGCGTCGCGTGCTGCAGGCGGAACACCGTCTCGGGGTTGAAGAGGTGCGGCGGCCCTTCGCGGCGCCACTGATACTCGCCACCCGTTTGCAAACGCTCGTGCGGGTTGACCGGCACCGTCGTGGGATATGCCAGCTGGTGACGTGCCGCGTTCTCTGCCGCGATGGTGTCGATGCCCACTCCCCCGAGCACGCTCGACGTGCCGGTGAAGTATCGGTCAACGAACTCCTGGTCGAGGCCAACGGCTTCGAAGGCCTGCGCACCGGCGTAGGAGCCGACGGTCGAAATGCCCATCTTCGACATGATCTTGAGCACGCCCTTGCCGAGCGCCTTGATCACGTTGCGTACAGCCTTTTCGGGCGTGATTCCCGTGATCATGCCGGAGCGCACAAGATTTTCGACGGTCTCCATGGCGAGATACGGGTTGATGGCCGACGCCCCGTAGCCGATGAGAACGGCACAGTGGTGCACTTCGCGCACGTCGCCTGCTTCGACGATGAGGCCGACCTGCATGCGCTTCTCGGTGCGAATCAGGTGGTGGTGCACGGCCGCGAGCATGAGCAACGACGGAACCGGTGCCAGGTCAGCGGTCGAGTCACGGTCACTGAGAACGATGAACTCGGC
>JBDKJR010000253.1:0-8773 GCA_039796515.1 Actinomycetota bacterium | reverse complement strand
CTTTCATGCCGAAGCGGCCGTCAATGTCGTGGAGACGGCCCGAGCCTTGCGCGAACGAGGCAGCCGAGCGGGCCTTGCTGTGAAGCCCGGCACCGATATCGAGCCGTACCTTGACCTGTTGCCCGAGTTCGATCAAGTGCTCGTCATGACGGTCGAGCCCGGTTTCGGCGGTCAGTCGTTTATGGCCGAGACGATGCCCAAACTCCGCACGCTGCGCGAGGTCGTCAACCGTCACGGCCTCGATGTGTGGCTTCAGGTCGACGGCGGTATCTCGCTCGACACGATCGGTATTGCTGCCGAAGCGGGGGCCGACACGTTTGTCGCGGGCTCGGCGGTCTACGGTGCCGAGAGTGTCGAGTCGGCGATTGCCGAGTTGCGCGCCGCGGCTCAGTCTCACCATCACCCGGGCCAGTGACCGTCGCGTCGTCTGGTTGGATGGAGGCATGAGCCAGAACACCAAGCCCGAGATCGACTTCTTTGAGGGCCCCGCGCCCGCAGACCTCGTCATTACCGACCTCGTCGTCGGCACGGGCGCCGAAGCGCAGCCCGGTTCGACCGTCGATGTGCACTACGTCGGCGTTGAGTTTGAGACGGGCGAAGAATTCGACGCCTCGTGGAACCGCGGATCGTCGATCAACTTTCCCCTCGGCAGCCTCATCGCTGGCTGGCAGCAGGGCATTCCCGGCATGAAGGTGGGCGGCCGTCGCCAGCTCGTGTGCCCGCCGCACCTCGCCTACGGTCCGGCCGGCGGAGGGCATCGCCTCTCGGGCAAGACGCTCGTATTCGTCATCGACCTTCTCGGCGTTTCCTAACTCGCTCGAAAAACGCACGGCGCAGGGCCGGTACCCTGGGCCGGTGAAGACTTTCGAGACGCTGTTTGACGAGCTGAGCGAGAAAGCGCGCGTGCGGCCCGAGGGCTCGGGCACCGTTGCGCAACTCGATGCGGGCATCCACGCGATCGGCAAAAAGATCGTCGAAGAGGCCGCCGAGGTGTGGATGGCCGCCGAGTACGAAAGCGACGAGTCGACGGCCGAAGAAGTGTCGCAACTGCTCTACCACCTGCAGGTGTTGCTCGTCGCCAAGGGCTTGACCCTGAACGACGTCTACAAGCACCTCTAGGGCCCGCCACCACGACCACCGCCCCGTTCGGGCGAATTGCTCACGAAGAGACCACGTCATGTTGAGAATCGCGGTACCCAATAAGGGCTCGCTCTCCGAAACCGCTGTTGAGATGCTCGTTGAAGCGGGCTACGTCGGTCGTCGCGACCCACGCGCCTTGACGGTGAGCGACCCGCGCAACGGTGTCGAGTTCTTCTACTTGCGCCCGCGCGATATCGCCACCTACGTGGGTTCGGGCGCGCTCGATGTCGGCATGACGGGCCGCGACCTTCTGCTCGATTCGGGGTCAGAGGCCACCGAAATTCAGGCCCTCGACTTTGGCGGATCGACGTTTCGCTTCGCGGCTCCTCCCGGAACCGTCGCTGAGCTCGCCGATCTCGCGGGCCTGCGCATTGCGACGAGCTACCCCAAGCTCGTCGGTGACTTTCTCGCCCAGCACGGCGTCTCTGCCCGCATCGTCAAGCTTGATGGAGCGGTAGAAGTCTCGAACCGCCTTGGCGTCGCGGATGCGATTGCTGATGTCGTCGAGACGGGGTCAACCCTCCGCGCTCAGGGTCTGGAGATTGTCGGGCCGGTGATTCTCGAATCGACCGCTGTCTTGATCAGCGCGCAGCCCGATCGACCCGAGATTGCGACGCTGCAGCGTCGCCTACAGGGAGTGCTCGTTGCTCGCCAGTACGTCTTGATGGATTACGACCTCCCGCTCGAACTCCTCGAGCGCGCTCAGGCGATCACGCCGGGTCTTGAGTCGCCGACCGTGTCGCCTCTCGCTGACGGCTCGTGGGTGGCCGTGCGCGCCATGGTTCCGCGCGACGAGACCAACCACGTCATGGACGAGCTCTACGAACTTGGAGCCCGCGCCATTTTGGTCAGTTCAATCCACGCCGCCCGCATCTGATGAGCGTTTCGGTGCGCGTCATCCCGTGCCTCGATGTTGCGGCGGGCCGGGTCGTCAAGGGCGTGAACTTTCTTGACTTGCGCGACGCGGGCGACCCCATCGAGCTGGCGCGCACCTACTACGAGCAGGGTGCCGACGAGATCACCTTTCTCGACGTCAAGGCCACGGTTGATAACCGCGAGACGATGTTCGACCTCGTGCGTGAGACGGCCGAGCAGGTCTTTATTCCGCTCACGGTCGGTGGCGGGGTTCGCACGGTCGACGACGTCGCCCGGCTCTTGGCCCACGGCGCCGACAAAATCGGCGTCAACAGCGCCGCGCTGGCCCGCCCCGCGCTCATCGACGACTTCGCGGATCGATTCGGCGCGCAAGTGTGCGTGTTGTCGCTCGACGTCACGCGCGATCACGCGGCCCCCAGTGGCTTCGTCGTCACGACGCACGGGGGGCGTGAGCGCACGACGACCGACGCGATCGCCTGGGCACGTGAAGCGATCGAACGCGGTGCGGGCGAACTGCTCGTCAACTCGATCGACGCTGACGGAACCAAGGCGGGATTCGACCTCGAGCTCATCGAGGCCATTGCCGCGGTGTCGACCGTTCCTGTGATTGCGTCGGGTGGAGCGGGAGCCTTGGAGCACTTTGCCCCGGCCATTGCGGCGGGGGCTCACGCCGTGCTCGCGGCGAGCGTATTCCACAACGCGGAACTCACGGTCGGTCAGGTGAAAGACGCGTTGCGCGCAGAGGAGATGATTGTTCGATGAGTGATCTCGACACGAGTGACGGCGCGCTCGATGCCGTGCTGGCGCGCGTGCGCTTCGACGCGGCCGGACTGCTTCCCGCCGTGATTCAGCAGCACGACTCGCGCGAGGTGCTCATGGTGGGGTGGATGAACGCCGAAGCCGTGCGCCGCACGCTCACCGAGGGTCGAGTGACCTTCTGGAGTCGTTCTCGCCAAGAGTTCTGGCGCAAGGGCGATACGAGCGGCCACGTGCAGTACGTGCGCGGCGCGGCTCTGGATTGCGACGGCGACACGCTGCTTGTGCAGGTCGAGCAAGTGGGCGCGGCGTGCCACACCGGGGCCCACGCGTGCTTCGATGTCGACCCCCTTCAGCCCGTGATCGGGGGTGGCGCGTGACCGACACGACCCGCGCCGAATTCGGCGACCAGCTGCGAGCCGCTCGCGTCGTGCCGGTGATCAGAACCGTGTTCGCCGACGCCCTCACGCCCGTCGGTCTCTATCGCTCTCTCGCAGAGGGGCGAACGGGCACCTTCTTGCTCGAATCTGCCGAGCAAGGCGGCATTTGGTCGCGATACTCCTTCGTGGGCGTTCGATCGTTTGGAGTTCTCACCGAACGCGACGGCGCGGCAGTGTGGCTCGCCGACAGTGTGTCGGCCGACCGGGCCTTTGGTGGTCCGATGCCCACCACGACGCTTGCCGCGCTCGACAGCTTGTATGAGCGGTGGCGATCACCCGAGCTTCCCGGGCATCCGCCCCTCACGGGTGGGCTCGTCGGGTTCATCGGGTGGGACGCCGTGCGGCAGGTCGAACACCTGCCCCACGCGCCCGTGGCTGACTTCCCGTGCCCCGAACTGGCCATGGCCTTCGTGAGCGAGCTCATCGTTATGGACCACCGCCAGGGCACCGTCTCGCTCATCGCGAGCGTGCTGGCCGACGGCTCTGCCGACGACGAGAGCCTGTGGGCGGATGCTCAAGAGCGGCTCGACACGCTCGAAGCAGCGCTCGCCGCTCCCGCCGAGCCGGGCATCGCGCGCATCGACCTCGACGCGGCGCCGAAGCCGCACCACCGGTCGACTCCCGCCGAGTTTCTGGCCGCGGTCGAGCGCTCGAAAGACTTCATTCGCGATGGCGACGTTTTTCAAGTGGTCATCTCTCAGCGCTTCGATCACGAACTCACGGCGAGCCCGCTCGATGTGTATCGCGTCCTCCGGGCCCTCAACCCCTCGCCCTACATGTACGCGCTCGCTCTCGAGACGGCCGACGGAAGCCCGTATGCGATCGTCGGTTCCTCGCCCGAAGCGCTCGTCAAGGTCACGAATGGCCGGGTCTACACGCACCCCATCGCCGGATCCCGGCCGCGGGGCGACACGCCCGAGCACGATGGCGAACTCGCGGACGAGCTGCTCGCTGATCGCAAAGAGCAAGCCGAACACCTCATGCTTGTCGACCTGGGCCGCAACGATCTCTCGAAGGTGTGCCGGGCGGGAACGGTGGAAGTCACCGAGTTCATGCAGGTCGAGCGATTTAGTCACATCATGCACTTGGTGTCGAGCGTCGAGGGCGACGTGCGCGACGGCGTGACGCCCATTGACGTGTTTCGTGCGACTTTTCCGGCGGGCACCCTCAGCGGAGCGCCCAAGCCCCGTGCTCTCGAGATCATCGACGAGCTCGAGCCGGCGCGCCGCGGCGTCTATGGCGGTGTCGTGGGCTATTTCGCCTTTTCGGGTGACCTCGACCTCGCGATCGCCATTCGCACGGCCTATCTCGCCGATGGCGTTGCCCGGGTGCAAGCGGGGGCCGGTCTCGTTGCCGACTCGGTGCCACAAACAGAACTCCACGAGACGCTCTCGAAAGCCGCCGCGCCGCTGCGCGCCGTGGCGATCGCCAACGCGCTGCTGCGGGGGAGCGACCAGTGAACCGCGCACGGCGTATTCGCCTCGTGGCGCTCACGCTCCCCATCGTCGTGGCTGCACTCACCTTGCTCGCGTGGTCACAGGCGTGGGTCAGTCTTGACCTGGCCGACGGCCGAACACTCGCGATTTCGGGCGACGCAGCGGCACCCGCCTTGCCCCCTTTCGCGCTCGCGGGCCTCGCGCTCGTCGGCGCCCTCACCCTCGCTGGCGTGGTGTTCCGCGTCATTCTCGGGCTTCTGCAGGCGCTCTTGGGAGTCGGAATCATCGCGTCGGCATCGCTCGCCGTGGCGGATCCCGTGGCCGTATCGGTTGGTCCCCTCACGGCAGCGACGGGTGTCGCGGGACTCGACGCCGTTCGGGAGCTCGTTGGCTCGGCCGCCATCACGGCGTGGCCGTGGGTCGCGGTGGCAGCAGGAGTCGGCGCAATCGTGACGGGGCTCGTGATCGCGCTCACGGCATCCCGCTGGCCCGCGCGCACGCGGCGGTATGACGCGGTGCGATTTGCGCCCGATGGCGACGCCGCGGGCGATGCTTCCCGCGCAGAACGACTCGATGCGTGGGACGCGCTGAGCGACGGCAACGACCCCACAGCACGATAGACTGACCCCGCACCGACCGACCTTTTCAGGAGTGACGATGAACGCGCAGAACGACCCCGGCCACGGCGACTCACCCGCTGCCTGGACGGCCGTCACGATCATGCTCATCGGTTTTGCGATCGGCACGGTTGCCTTCTTCTTCTCGATCGTCTGGCTCGTCTGGGCGAGCGTCGGCATCGTTCTCGGCGGCTGGGCGATTGGCGGCATCATGGCCAAGGCCGGCTACGGGGTCAAGGGCCCGAAGTTCACGCCGAAGGCGCACTCCTAGGTGCTCGCCGGTCTCGTCGCCGGTGCGCTCGACGACGCGGCCCGGCGGCGCGAGAGCCGCTCGCTCGCTGAGGTTGAGCGACTGGCCTTGTCTGTGCCTCCCGCTCGTGATGCCCGCGCGGCTCTCGAGCGCGGCGGCTCGATCAAGGTGATCGCCGAGGTCAAGCGCGCCAGCCCATCGCGCGGGCCTCTCGCGAGCATTCCCGATCCCGCCGTGCTCGCGCGGCAATATGCCCAGGGCGGCGCGTCAGCGATCAGCGTTCTGACCGAAGAGCGTCGATTCGGGGGTTCTCTTGCCGACCTCGAAGCGGTGCGCGCCGCCGTGACTGTTCCCGTGTTGCGCAAAGACTTCATCGCCGAGCCCTACCAAGTTTTTGAAGCTCGCGCGGCGGGGGCTGACCTCGTGCTGTTGATCGTTGCCGCTCTCGACGACGCGACCCTGCGTTCTTTGCACGCGCTCATTCTCGAGCTCGGTATGACGCCGCTCGTCGAGACGCATGACGCCGATGAAGTGCGTCGCGCCGTCGATCTGGGCGCCCAGGTGATTGGCGTCAATGCGCGCGACCTCAGCACGTTTGAGCTCGACCGTGACCTCTTCGGGCGGCTCGCGCCGAGCATCCCCGATGGAACGGTTCGTATCGCCGAGTCGGCAGTCAGCTCGGTCGCAGATGTCGAGCACTACCGTCGAGCGGGAGCCGATGTCGTGCTGGTCGGCGAAGCGTTGGTTACGGGCGGCGATCCAGTTGCAACCCTCAATGAATACTTGGCGGTCTCATGAAACTGCGTGAACAGGTCGGACCCTACTTTGGTGAGTTCGGGGGGCGGTTCGTTCCCGAATCGCTCATCGCGGCTCTCGACGAGCTCGACGCCGCCTACCAGGCGGCACGAGTCGACCCGAGCTTTGCCGCCGAGCTTGCCGAGCTGCACCGCACCTACACCGGCCGGCCGTCGATCATCACCGAGGCACGCCGTTTCTCGGAGCACGCGGGCGGCGCGCGCATCATCCTCAAGCGCGAAGACCTGAACCACACCGGCAGTCACAAGATCAACAACGTGCTCGGCCAGGCCCTGCTCGCGAAGCGCCTCGGCAAAACGCGCATCATCGCCGAGACGGGCGCGGGTCAACACGGCGTCGCGAGTGCGACCGCAGCGGCACTCTTTGGTCTCGAGTGCGTCGTCTACATGGGCGAGGTCGACACCGAGCGCCAGGCACTCAATGTCGCCCGCATGAAGCTCCTGGGCGCTGACGTCGTTCCCGTCACCGTCGGTTCCCGCACGCTGAAAGACGCCATCAACGAGGCCTTGCGCGACTGGGTGGCCAACGTCGAGAACACCCACTACCTGCTGGGCACCGTCGCAGGCCCTCACCCGTTCCCCACGATGGTGCGCGACTTCCACTCCGTCATCGGAGTCGAGGCGCGCGAGCAAGTGCTCGCCCTCACGGGCCGCCTGCCCGATGCCGTGGTCGCGTGCGTCGGCGGCGGCAGCAATGCCATGGGCATCTTCCACGCCTTCCTCGACGACGAGAGTGTTCGGCTCGTCGGCAACGAGGCGGCCGGTGACGGCGTCGACACTCCGTTCCACGCCGCGACCATCACGAAGGGCCGCCCGGGCGTGCTGCACGGCGCGCGCAGCCTCATGCTGCAAGACGACGACGGCCAGACGATGGAGTCGCACTCGATCTCCGCGGGCCTTGACTACCCGGGAGTCGGCCCCGAGCACGCCTGGCTCGCCGATATCGGGCGCGCCGAGTACCGTCCCGTCACCGATGCGCAGGCGATGGATGCCCTGCGCCTCTTGAGCCGCACCGAAGGCATCATCCCCGCCATCGAAACGGCGCACGCTCTGCACGGCGCCATCGAGCTCGGCCGCGAGTTGGGCCCGGAGGGCATCGTGCTGGTGTCGTTGAGTGGCCGGGGCGATAAAGACATGGAAACCGCGGCGCGGTACTTTGGCCTGCTCGACGCGGCGGCCGCTGAGGCCGCGTCAGGAGAACACGCATGAGTGCCGTCGCCGACGTTATCCGCACGCGCAACGACGAGGCATCGGGCGCGCTCATTGGGTACTTGCCCGTGGGGTTCCCGAGCCTTGACGCGAGCGTCGATGCTGCGGTTGCTCTCGTGGAGAACGGCGTCGACATCGTCGAACTCGGCTTGCCCTATAGCGATCCGGTCATGGATGGCCTGACGATTCAGCGGGCAACCCAAACGGCGCTGCGCAATGGCTTTCGGCTTCGTCACGGCTTTGAGGCCGTGGAGCGCATCCGCGCCCGTGTCGACGCCCCCCTCCTCGTCATGACGTACTGGAACCCCGTGGTGCAGTACGGCGTCGAACGGTTCGCGACCGATCTGCAGAACGCCGGGGGAGCGGGGCTCATCACGCCCGACCTCATCCCTGACGAGGCCGCCGAGTGGATGGCCGCCTCGCAGTCGCACGATCTCGACCGCGTCTTTCTCGCCGCGCCGTCATCGAGCGACGCGCGCATGAAGCAAGCGGTCGACAGCAGCCGGGGCTTTGTCTACGCCGTGTCGACAATGGGAATTACCGGCGCGCGTGACGATGTCGATAAGGCGGCACGAGGCGTGGTGGCTCGGCTTCGCGACGCTGGTTCGACGAGTGCGTGCGTGGGCCTGGGCATCTCGACGGCCGATCAGGTCGCCGATGTCTTGAGCTATGCCGATGGCGCGATTGTCGGTTCTCGACTCGTTGCCGCTCTCGAAAGCGGCGGAGTCGCTGAAGTTGCCGCGGTCGCGGCTGAACTCTCCGCCGGTACACGCCGCTAGGCTGACTGCGGTCCCCCCAGAAAGGTTCCTGACGTGATCCAGCCATTGAGCATTCCGAGCCCTCCCGCCGAGTGGCAATCTTTTGACCTCGGCCAGTGGTTGCGTGACATTGGCTTGACGTGGTTCGGCCTGCCCCTGACGATTCACGCTTACGCGATGTGCATCTTGGCGGGCATTGTCGTGGCCGTCATCCTCACGAATCACCGCCTCACGAAGCGTGGCGCCGAGCCGTGGATCACGCTCGACATTGCCTTGTTCGCGGTGCCCTTTGGCATCGTGGGCGGCCGGATTTATCACGTGCTGACCCACCCTGACGACTACTTCTTCGACGGCGCCGACCTGCTGAAGACCCTGTATGTCTGGGAAGGCGGCATGGCCATCTTTGGCGCCCTCATCGGTGGTGCTCTCGGTGTTTGGATCGGCTGCCGCGTCACGGGCGTTCGATTCTGGTCGTT
>JBDKJR010000252.1:0-5341 GCA_039796515.1 Actinomycetota bacterium | reverse complement strand
TCGGGCAACCGTTCGCTGGGTCTTGCCGGTGCCGTCGGCATCGTCGTCGCGATGGCCTACGCGCTCATCGTGCTGCCCGCCGCCCTCGTGGTCTTCGGCCGCTGGTTGTTCTGGCCGCTCGTTCCGCGTTACGGCTCGCCCGACGTGATCTCGCGCAGCCCCTGGGGCAAGCTCGGCCGCGCGGTGAGCAAGCGCCCCGTCGTGGTGGCGATCGCCGGCTTTGCCGTGCTCGGCGCCCTCGCCTCGGGACTCACGACCCTCAACGTCGGTCTTTCACAAAACGACCGCTTTATCGTCAAGCCCGAAGCCGTGCTCGGCCAAGAGCGCATCGCCGAGGCCTTCTCGGCAGGAGCCACCGCACCGGCGGCCGTCATCGTTCCCGTCGACGACCTCGACGTCGTGCTCGAGGGAGTTCTCGAGGTTGACGGTGTCGTCGAGGCCCGGCCGGGCCCTGCCAACGACGACATCGCACAGGTCGACGTGGTGCTCGACGCCGACCCCGAAAGCCAGCGGGCCTTCGAGATCGTCGCCGACTTGCGCCTCGCGCTCGATGACCTCGGTGATGGCACGGGACTCGTCGGTGGTATCGACGCGGAAGGCCTCGACTTGCGCGATGCCCAGCAGCGCGACCAGAACCTCGTGATTCCGCTCATTCTCGTGTTGGTCTTGCTCGTGCTCATCGTGTTGCTGCGGGCTCTGCTCGCGCCCATCTTGCTGCTCATCGCTGTCGTCGCGAGCTACTTCAGCGCGGTCGGCATTGGCGCCATCCTGTTCGCGACGGTCTTCGGGTTCCCCGGAGTCGACACGACCGTGCTGCTGTTCAGCTTCCTCTTCCTCGTCGCGCTCGGCGTCGACTACTCGATCTTCCTCGTGACGCGAGCGAAAGAAGAAGTGGCGACGCTCGGCACGACCGAGGGCATGGTTCGAGCGCTCGCGGCAACGGGTGGCGTCATCACGAGCGCGGGTATCTTGCTCGCGGCCGTCTTCGCGGTGCTCGGCGTATTGCCGCTCATCACGCTCACGCAAATCGGTGTCATCGTCTGCATCGGTGTTCTCATCGACACCTTGCTCGTGCGCACCGTGATCGTGCCGGCCATGGCCTTCATCGCGAAAGACCGCTTCTGGTGGCCGCGCCGTCCTGAGCTCACCGACGCTGAAGCGGCGGCGCGCGGGGCCAACGGTCAGGCCGAACGGATGCCCGACGAAGCACCCGCGGCCGAGCGAGAGTCGGCACTCGCGGTCTAAAGCCGCACGCCGCTGCGCTCACCTCACTCGAGCATCCCGTGCTCAACCCCGTGCCCGCCCGGCTTGTCGCCGTGGCGGGCACGGGCATGAGGGCGCATGCTGGGGGAGTGCCCGAGCCGACGACCCCGTTGCGCGACGCGATCGCGGCCTATCTGCGCGCGGTCGAGCTCGAGCGCGGGGCGAGCGCGCACACCGTGCGCGCGTACGCGGGCGATCTCGAGACCTTCGCGGCCTTCGTGCAGAGTCGTGGCGCAGAACCTGACCCGGCCCTCATCGACCTCGAACTGCTGCGCGAGTGGGTGTGGAGCCAGAGTGATGCGGGCCTCGCCGCATCGAGCCTCGCGCGCCGCGCCTCGACGATGCGCGGTTTCACCGCGTGGCTCGCGCGCACGGGTCGGGCGCCCGCCGACGCGGCGGCGCGGTTGCGCGCCCCGCGACCGGATCGACACTTGCCGCGCGTGCTGTCGCGGCCGCAGGTCGATGCACTGCTCGACGGGCTCGCGGCCCGGGCCACCACGGGTGATCCCCTCGCGCTGCGTGACCTCGCGATGGTCGAGCTGCTCTATGCGAGTGCATTGCGGGTGAGCGAGCTCGTTGGCCTTGATCGCGGCGATGTGGATTCGGCCCGCCGTGTGGTGCGCGTGCTCGGTAAGGGAGCGAAAGAGCGCATCGTGCCGTTTGGGGTGCCGGCCGCCCGAGCGTTGGCTGGGTACCTCGACCGCGGTCGACCCGCCCTGGTCGGCGATCGTAGCGGCGACGCGCTCTTCCTCGGCGCTCGGGGAGCACGCGAGTCGACGCGATCGGTCTATGCCCTTGTCGCGGGCCTCTTGGCCGACCAACCGGGGAGCGGGCCGTCGGGCCCGCACACGTTTCGTCACACGGCGGCGACCCACTTGCTCGACGGCGGCGCTGACTTGCGCGCGGTGCAAGAGATTCTCGGCCATGCGAGCCTCGGCACAACCCAGATCTACACGCACGTGAGCGCTGAGCGCTTGGCCTCGGTGTATCGCACGGCGCACCCTCGGGCCTGAGCCAGTCGAAACGCCAGGTGTCGGGCAGCGCGGGCCTGAGCCATGTCGAACCGCCGCGGGTCAACAACCACCGGGCGTGACGCGCTCATCAGCCGAGCGGCAACAACACGGCGCGCTGGAGCCCGCCGAGATACAGCAACGGCGAGACGTACTCGCCCGCGACCCGCACTCCGAGGTGCACGCACGGTCGAGAGCAGTGGCCTGGCTCGAGCGTGCCGATGACCTGACCCGCGATGACGATGTCGCCCTCCGCGACAAGGGGCGTGACGGGTTCGACGGTCGCGAGCACCTGGCCCGAGCGGATCGTGATGACGGGGCGGTCGACGACGACCCCGGCGAAGTGCACGACGCCGCTCGTGACGGCATGTACCTCGGCGCCGACCGAGACCGCGGCAAGGTCCACACCGCGGTGGCCAACGCCGTAGGGCGTGGGCGGCGCGAGAAAGGGCCGCACGACGACGCGCGGACCCTCAACGGGCCACTGCCAGGAGGGGTCGGCCGGGGCGACCCCTCCACTCAGGGTCACGGGCAACAGCAGAGCAAGGGCGACGAGACGCATGGCACGAGAGTGGCCGTGAGCGCCGCATCCGTCGCCCGAATCGGCCTCGCTGCGCAGAAGAGAGCCGACCGTGAGGCCCGTGGGGGAGCGGTGATATGCTGGCAGATGCAGTCGTGCGTGTCGCGGCTGACTTCGCGTGTCCACATCGTGGCGCACATCCCCATCAGTCTTGCCGGGCCCGAGAAATCGGGAGTACCACCGTGCGAGTTGGGGCCAGCGCCGGACACCAGGGCCCCACCCGTCGGGCGGGGCGACAACTGAGAACAGAAGGAGTACGGCCATGGCCGTCGTTACCATTCGCCAGCTGCTCGACAGCGGCGTGCACTTCGGGCACCAGACCCGCCGCTGGAACCCGAAAGTCAAGCGCTTTATCCTCACTGAGCGCAGCGGCATCCACATCATCGACCTGCAGCAGTCGCTCGCTTACATTGACAAGGCCTACGACTTCGTCACCGAGACGGTCGCCCACGGCGGCACGATTCTCTTCGTCGGCACCAAGAAGCAGGCGCAAGAGTCGATCGCCGAGCAGGCAACGCGCGTCGGCCAGCCCTACGTCAACCAGCGCTGGTTGGGTGGTCTGCTGACCAACTTCCAGACCGTGTCGAAGCGCCTCGCGCGCATGAAGGAGCTCGAAGAGCTCGACTTCGACGACACCACCAAGGGCTTCACCAAGAAAGAGCTGCTCATCAAGAAGCGCGAGCTCGACAAGCTGCACAAGTCGCTCGGCGGTATCCGCAACCTCACGAAGACCCCGAGCGCCATGTGGGTCGTCGACCCCAAGCGCGAGCACCTCGCGATCGACGAGGCCAAGAAGCTCGGCATCCCCGTGATCGGCATCCTCGACACGAACGCCGACCCCGACGAGCTCGCGTACCCGATTCCGGGTAACGACGACGCGATTCGTTCGGTGGCGCTGTTGACGCGCATCATCGCGGATGCTGCTGCCGAGGGTCTGATCCGCAAGCACGCGGCCCCCAAGGCCGAGGGCAATGTGTCGGCCGTCGAGCCTCTCGCCGAGTGGGAGCGCGAACTGCTCGAGCAGAGCGCTGCCGCTGAGGCACCTGCCGCCGAAGCCCCCGCGGCTGAGGTTGCTGCCGAGGAGGCCCCTGCTGAGGCTGCCGCCGAGGCCGCCGCCGAAGAGCCCGCAAAGAAGGCCCCTGCCAAGAAGAAGCCCGCCGCCGAGGCTGACGCCCCGGCCGCTGAGACCGAGTAAGGACACCTCTATGGCGAACGTCAGCCTGGAAGACATCAAGACCCTGCGCGAGCGCCTCGGCACCGGCATGGTCGACACCAAGAACGCCCTGGTCGAAGCCGAGGGTGACCTCGAGAAGGCCACCGAGATCTTGCGTCTCAAGGGTGCCAAGGGCAACGCGAAGCGTGCCGACCGCTCGACGAGCGAGGGCCTCATCGCCGCGCACGAGGGTGCCGACGCCACGACGATGATCGAGCTCGCGTGCGAGACAGACTTCGTTGCCAAGGGCGAGAAGTTCGTTGCTCTCGGTGAGCGCGTGCTCGCGGCGGTTGTTGCCGCTGGCGCCGACTCGGTCGAGGCGGCCTTGGCCGCCCCGGTTGACGGCTCGACCGTTGCCGCGATCATCGACGAAGAGGCTGCGATCATCGGCGAGAAGTTCGAGCTGCGTCGCGTGGCCCGCATCGCCGGGTCGAACTTCGCCGTCTACCTGCACCGCACCAACAAAGACCTGCCCCCGCAGGTTGGCGTGGTCGTGGCGTACGAGGGTTCTGACGCCGAGACCGCGCGCAGCATCGCGCAGCACATCTCGTTCGCCGACCCGCAGTACCTCACGCGCGACGAGGTTCCGGCCGAGGCGGTCGAGACCGAGCGTCGCATCGTCGAAGAGATCTCGCGCAACGAGGGCAAGCCCGAGGCTGCCCTGCCGAAGATCGTCGAGGGTCGCGTGGGTGCCTTCTTCAAGCAGGTTGCCCTGCTCGAGCAGGACTACGCCCGCGACAACAAGCTCACCGTCGCGACGGTGCTGAAAGACGCTGGCTTGACCGTGACGGGCTTCGCCCGCTTCAAGGTCGGCGCCTAGTTTCACACGATCGAACGCCCCGGGTCTGGTTCAGACCCGGGGCGTTCGTCGTTGGGTCCTCGCCGGTCGCCGACCGCCGTCATCCGTCGGCGGCGGCCGTCGCCGCCTCGATGAGTGCGGAGCGATCGACCGCAAGGTGAGCGAGAACGCGCGCAGCGGTGCCGTGCTCCCGTTCGGCCACGGCCGCGAGCACGTGTGCTGCGCGAAGTCCGGTGGGCGATCGGCGCGCGAGAGCCTTAGCGCGCGCGAAGACGTCGCGCGTGCTGACTTCGCTGCGGTAGAGACCCCGCGCCGGCGGCAGAGCAGAGGGCGCCGAGGCGTCGACGACGGATGCCGCGGCGAGTGCCGTGGCGTGCACCGCAGTGAGGGCATCCCGAACCGTCGCGACGTCGACGCCGAGTGTCGAGCGTGCCGAATCGTCGTCGAGAAGCAGGGACGCGATGAGCAGGTGCTCC
>JBDKJR010000251.1:0-4441 GCA_039796515.1 Actinomycetota bacterium | reverse complement strand
TCGTTGTGCCCGCCAACGACGTGGATGCCCTCGCCGACGCCCTCGTGCGCGTGCTGGCCGACTCGCCCGAGGTCGCGGAGTGGCGCGCCAACGTGGCTCGCGTGCGCGAGCGTTTCGCGTGGCCGGTCGTGCTGCAGCCCCTGCTCGCCGCCGTCGCCCACCCGCGCCTCGCGGCGGACGCGACGCGCGGCCGCGACGGCATGGGTGTGGGCGCTCGCGTTGCCCGCACCGCCGGATTCGGCCACACCGTGCGCATGACCCTGCACCACTTGCGAGCCGAGGGCATCTCGGGCGTCACCTCGCGCGTGCGCAAGCGCCTCGGTCGCTGAGCGGTCCGCATCGCGCACCACGCTGTTCGTCGCGGTGCGCGGCTATCAGCGCGCCGGTTTCGCGGCGCGCCCCGGTACGCTGAACCGGTGCTGTCTGCCGCCCGTTCTGCCCTCGCCCTGCTGACCCCGAGCGAGCGACTCAGCTATTGGGGGCTCGTGGCGGCCCGGGCGATCGTGGGCTTTCTCGACGTCTTCGGCATTTTGCTCGTGGGTGTCGTCGCGGCACTCGGCGCCACGCAATTCGCCGAGGCGGGTGGGCCGACGTTCGTCTTTGGCGTCGAACTGCCGCTGCTCGACGGCCAGGGCCTGCTGTTTCTCGTTCTGTTCGTGCTCGGTGTCTTCGTCGTTAAGGCGGGCATCGCCATCGGGCTCTCGCGGGCACTGACCGCGTTCATCGCGCGTATCGAGGCGCGCAATGCCGCTGAACTCTCGACGCACTTGCTCACGGGCTCGCTCGCCCACGTGCGGCGGTTCTCGCGCAACGAACTCCAATTCGCCCTGACCGAGTCGATCAAGTGGACCTTCACGGGCCTGCTCAACAACGTCGCCGGCATTGTCGTCGAGGGCTTCTTGCTCGCGATCGTCGCGGTCGCGTTCTTTCTCGTTGACCCGCTCGTGGCCGTCTTCGCGCTGGGCTACTTCGCTCTCATCGTCGTGGGCATGCAAGCGGGCATCGCGCGCGTGCTCAAGCGCGCGGGTGAGGACGCCGCGGAGGGCACCACGCTCACGCTCGGGGCCCTGGGCGACACGCTCGACACCTACCGTGAGCTCACGGTGCTGGGCCGCAGCGATCTCTTCCTCGAGCGCATTCGTGCCTCGCGCACGCGCGCCGCGCGCTCGGGTGCCACACTCGCCTTCCTTGGCGGCATGCCGCGCTACGTCGTCGAGACGGCGCTGATTCTCGGCGTCGTAGTTTTTGTCGGCCAGCAGCTGCTCACAGGGCAACTCGCGAGCGGGCTCGCGACGCTCGGCGTCTTCCTCGCCGGCGCCGTGCGCATCATGGGGGCGATCTTGCCGCTGCAGACCGCGGTGGCCGCCCTCAAGGTCAATACCGAGCAGTCGGCGACGGCTCGGGCCCTGCTTGCTGAGTTGCGGCCGGCTCCGCTCCCGGTCATTCCTGCGGCACCGGCCGACCGGCCCGTGCCGAGCGGCACAGCTCCGCTCGCCGTCGAGGTGCAATCGGTGAGTTACCGCTACCCGGGTGCCGAGGCTGCCGTGCTCGACAACGTGAGCCTGCGCATCCCGAGCGGAAGCTTCGCGGCGATCATCGGGCCCTCGGGTGCCGGAAAGACGACGCTCGTCGAGTTGCTCATCGGTCTCAGCACGGCCGACAGCGGCTCGATTCTCATCGACGGCTTCGACCCGCGGGCGTTGCGGCTTGCCGCCCCCGGTCTCGTGTCGTACGTGCCGCAGAAGCCGGGCCTCGTGAGCGGAACCATCGCCGACAACGTGGCCCTCGGCATCCGCTCTGAGGCGATCGATCGCGACCGCGTGCGCGCGGTGCTCGCCCAGGCGCAACTGCTCGACTTCGTTGACACTCTGCCCGAGGGCATCGATACGCCCGTGGGCAAGCAGTCCGATGCCTTCAGCGGCGGCCAGGTGCAGCGCATCGGCCTGGCGCGCGCCCTTTACGTTGCTCCGCGGTTGCTCGTGCTTGACGAAGCGACGAGCGGGCTGGATGCCGCCACCGAGGCCATCGTCAGCCAAACCCTGCGCGCCCTGAGTGGCGAGCTCACGATCATCGTCATCGCCCACCGCCTCAGCACCGTGCAGAAGGCGGACACGGTCGTCGTCATCGAGGGCGGTCGAGTCGTGGCCGAGGGCGACTTCGCGACCGTTCGTCGCACGGTGCCGATGGTCGCCGAGTACGTCAAGCTCATGTCGTTCGATGAGCCCGGTGCCGATACAGAAGGGGACTCCGCGTCGTGATTGCCCGCTTGCGCCGCATCCCGTTGCTCGCCTATGCGCCCGTGCTCGCGCTCCTCACGCTCACGGCCTGGGTGTTTGCCTCGCCGATCGGCGCAGGCCCCGACGACGACTTTCACCTCGTCAGTTCGTGGTGTGCGGGGCCCACCGCGGCCGAGACCTGCACGCCCGGCAGCGAGCCGACCACCCGCGTCGTGCCCGAAGCTCTCGACGACATCGAGTGCTTCGCCTACGACCCCACGCGCAGTGCCGCGTGCCAAGGCGCTGACTGGTCGTGGTCGATCACCGACACGATCGAGACCGATCGCGGAAACTTCGTCGGCGCCTACCCGCCTGTCTACTACGCCGTCACGGGTCTGCTGACGAGCGCCGACATTCAAGCCTCGGCGCTCGCCATGCGCCTCATGACCGTGCTGCTCTTCGTGGCGATCACGGTGGCCCTGTGGATGCTGCTCCCGCTGCGTTTGCGCGCCCCGCTCGTGTGGGGCTGGCTCATCACGACGGTGCCGCTCGGCATCTTCGTGCTCGGAACCAACAACCCGAGCGCTTGGGCCATGGTCGGCGTTGGCTCGAGCTGGATCGCCCTGCTCGGCTGGTTCGAGACCTCGTGGGCAGACGATCGGCGTCGCAAGATCGCGCTCGGCGCTCTGTTCGTCGTGAGCGTGCTCATGGCGGCAGGGGCGCGGGGTGACGCTGCGCTCTATGCGGGTCTCGGCATCGCGCTCGTGCTGGTGCTCGTCGCGGTGCGGCGTCGGCGGTTCGTGCTTGACGCCATCCTGCCTCTCGTCATGGGTGTGGTGGCGCTCGTGTTCTTCTTGTCGGCGCGGCAGTCGCAAAGCGGACTCGGCGGCTTCGGCGGCGGGTCAAACGTCTCAGCGGGCGAGGTCGTGTCGGGCTCCGGGGCTCCCGAGGCAGCTCTCGGTGGATTTGGCTTGCTGGCCTACAACCTGCTCAACGTGCCGTTCTTGTGGACGGGCACCCTCGGCGACTGGGCCCTCGGCTGGCTCGACACCTCGATGCCAGCTATCGTGTCGGCGGCGAGCGTTGCGGCGTTTGTTGCCGTTGGCTTCGCGGGCATCGGGCGCATGTGGGGCCGCAAGGCGCTCGCTCTCGCGGCACTCGTGCTCGTGCTCGTCGCGCTGCCGGTCTACGTTCTGCAGGCGGGCGGCGACCTGATCGGCGAGCAAGTGCAACCGCGCTACATCTTGCCGCTCATCGTCATGCTGGGCGGGATGCTCGTGCTCACCCGCACGGCCGGCGAGCTCACCTTCTCGAGCGCGCAGCGTTTCGCGATCGTGACGGCGCTCGCGGGCGCCCACTTTGTGGCGCTCCACATGAACATTCGCCGGTACGTCACAGGAATCGACGCCTCGGGTCTCAACCTTGACGCGGGCGCTGAGTGGTGGTGGACCGGGCCGGTGGGCCCGAATGCGGTGTGGCTGCTGGGCTCGCTCGCCTACGCCCTGCTCGTGTGGATTCTCGTGCGCACGCTCGCTCGCTCGGCGGCTCCCGCCGCGCCGTGAGCGGCCCTCCCGCCGTGAAACCCCCGCTCGCGGCCACAGACACTGCTGTCGGCCGGCGGCTCGACATCCAGGGCCTGCGTGCCATCGCGGTGCTTCTCGTCGTGGTGTACCACGCCGGTCTTCCGCTGAGCGGGGGCTTCGTCGGCGTCGACGTGTTCTTTGTGATCTCGGGTTTCGTGATCACCCTCATGCTGCAGCGCGAGTGGCGCGCCTCAGGGCGCGTTCGCTTCGGCACGTTCTTCGCTCGTCGGTTTATGCGCCTGGCCCCCGCGCTCGCCCTTGTGGTTCTCGTGACCGTGGTGGTGACGACGCTCCTCTCGCTGGGCATGGCAACCACGGCCGCCCAGACGGGACTCGGGGCCTTCTTCCTCACGGCGAACCTCGTGATCGCAACCTCCACGGGGGACTACTTTGCGGCCCCGGCCGAGTCGAACCCGCTCCTGAATCTGTGGTCGCTCTCGGTTGAAGAGCAGTTCTACCTCGTCTTTCCGCTCCTGCTCGTTCTCGGCTGGGCGCTCGCGCGGCGAGGAGGCGCCGCCCGCCGCGCCCCGCTCGTGATCACGGTCGCGGTGCTCGCGATGTCGCTCTCGGGTGCCCTGCTCGTGTCGTCGCGCATCCTCGTGCATCCCTGGCTCGACCTCGCGTTCGGCTTCTACGGTCCAG
>JBDKJR010000250.1:0-5349 GCA_039796515.1 Actinomycetota bacterium | reverse complement strand
GGGTTGGCGTCGCGGCGCCAGCGGTCGCGGTGCAGGTTGAGCGCGGTGCGCACGACCCACGCGGCGGGAGAGGGGTGTTGGCGCACCTCGGGCCACCGCTCCCACGCTCGCGCGAATCCTTCTGACGTGAGGTCGTCGGCTTCGTCGAGCGGGGAGACGGTGGCGCAGAGGGCGCGGAAGCACGCATCTTTCTGAGTCGCAAAGAACCGCTCGAACTCTGAGCGTGAGCGATCGTGCGTTCTCATGATGGCGAGGGAGTTCCGGCGTTACTCGTCGAACGAGCCTTCGAGCACCGACTCGCCCGCCGGAATGTCGTCAACCGAGACCGATCCCGAGTACTCGAGCTCGCCGAGTTCGGTCTGCAGTTCTGACTCGGGAACCGGGTTGCCCTCGAGGTCGAACGCTCCGCCCGAACTGACGACCGGGCCGAACGGCAGCTCGACACCGGCCTGAGCCATGCCGACGCCGATGCCGCCCAGGGTGAGTGCGACAACGCCCGTCGTGATGCCGGCCGCGATGATGCCACGGCGGCGGTTGCGAGGCTGAGTGGTCATGATGGGTCCTGTTCTCTTCGTGGTGAGAGGCGCTTGCCCCTCACCTCGATCTACGACGAACGCCCCGATTTCATGCACACGATGGGTGGCGGCTAGTCGCGCGGAACCCGCACGAGCAACGAGGCCGGCGCTACCCGCACGTCGAGGCGCGTGACGAAGCCCATCTCTTCTCCGTCGATCTCAAACTCTTCTGGCCGGTCGAAGGCGAGCGTCATGTGGCGTCCTTGGAAGTAGCGCAGGGCGCGCACGCGCTTATCGGCGGCAATGATGCGCTGGCCGATCTTGCTCTTCTGCAGCACGCCGTTTTCCCAGACCACGGCGTAGCTCACGCGCATCCAGCCCCACAGGTTTTTCGGTCGCATTGCGACGACGTCGAGAAGTCCGTCGTCGATTTGCGCACTGGGCAAGAGCAGCACGCCGCCGGGCAACGCGCCACAGTTGCCAATCAGCAGGGTGTGAACCGTCGTGGAGCGCTCGGGCGTGCCGTCAAGCGAGTAGTGCACGCGCACGGCATCGACGTCGCGCACGATGCGCGCGGTCGCCTCGATGTAGGCGAGCCACCCCACGCGCCGTTTAAGTTCGGGATTCGTCGCGGCGATCATTTTCGCGTCAAGTCCGATGCCGACCATGACGACGAAGGCGTGTCGCTCGACGCGGCCGTCGTCGCGCGTGAGCTCGGCAATGCCCACGTCGATCGCCTGGTCGACGCCACTTATCGCGGTCGTCAGGGCATCGGTGATCTTGCCGAGAGAGAGCCCGAGGTTGCGGGCGAGCAAGTTGCCGGTGCCGGCGGGCAACAAGACGAGCGGGATGCCCGAATCGAGCATCCCCTCGGCAACGGCCCGCACCGTGCCGTCGCCGCCGGCCGCGAGAACCGCCGTGACCCCCGCCTCGATAGCCGCGCGCGCGCGACCCTGGCCGGGGTCGTCGACACTCGTCTCGAGCCACAGCGAGGGTTGCCAGCCCGCCGTCACCTCGGCTTCTGAAACAGCGGAGCGCAGCGCCGCCATGTCGACCTTGGTGGGGTTGGCAATGATGGCCACGCGACCGCGCACATCAACCGCAGGCGTGTCGCCCGTGGCCGCTCGCGGGGTGCTCATGCGGTCAGGGTAGAGCATCGACCCCTGAGCCACAGGGGGGTTCTCGTTAACCCGTGCGTGCCAGACTAGAGGCGTGATCGACCCCCAATTGCTGCGTGATGCCCCCGATGTTGTTCGACGCTCTCAGCAGGCCCGGCGCGCAAGCGTTGAGCTCGTCGATGACGCGATTGCCGCCGACCGCGAGCGGCGTGACGCCATCACCGCATTCGAGGCGCTGCGAGCCGAGCAGAACGCCTTCGGCAAGCAGGTCGCCGCGGCCGCGAAAGACGAGAAAGCGGCGCTCGTGCAACAGGCGCAGCAACTTGCCGCCGACGTGAAGTCCGCCCAACTCGTCGCCGCCGAGGCAGAAGAGCGCTTCGTGCAGGTTGTCGGGAGCATCCAGAACGTCGTGATTGACGGCGTTCCCGAGGGGGGCGAAGACGACTTCGTCACGCTGCGCGAAGTGGGCGAGAAGCCCACGTTCGACTTCGAGCCGCGCGATCACCTCGCGATCGGAGAACTGCTCGACGCGATCGACATGCCGCGCGGTGTCAAGGTCTCGGGCTCGCGCTTCTACTTTTTGAAGGGTGTCGGCGCTCGCCTCGAGCTCGCGCTCATGAGCTACGCGCTCGACACCGCGCTCGACGCGGGGTTCATTCCGCTCATCACTCCCACGCTCGTCAAGCCCGAGATCATGAGCGGCACGGGCTTTCTCGGCGCCCACGCCGACGAGATTTATCACCTGCCGGCCGACGACCTCTACCTCACGGGTACGAGTGAGGTCGCCCTGGCCGGCTACCACGCCGATGAGATTCTTGACCTCTCGGCGGGCCCCCTGCGCTACGCCGGATGGTCAACGTGCTACCGCCGCGAGGCGGGCAGCTACGGGCGCGACACCCGCGGCATTATTCGCGTGCACCAATTTCAGAAGCTCGAGATGTTCAGCTACATCGACCCAACCGACGCCGAGGCCGAACACGAACGTCTCTTGGCCATGCAAGAGGGGATGCTGCGCTCACTCGGTCTTGCCTATCGCGTCATCGACACCGCGGCGGGCGACCTCGGGTCAAGCGCCGCGCGCAAGTTCGACGTCGAGGCCTGGGTGCCGACGCAGGGCGCGTATCGCGAGCTGACGAGCACGAGCAATTGCACGACCTACCAGTCGCGTCGCCTCGACATTCGCCACCGTGGCGAAGGGGGCAAGACCTCACCCGTCGCGACCCTCAACGGAACGCTCGCAACCACGCGCTGGCTCGTCGCCCTGCTCGAGACGCACCAGCGCGCCGATGGCTCGGTGCTCGTGCCCGAAGCGCTCCGCCCCTATCTGCGCGGCCTCGAGGTTCTGGAGCCCGTGGCGTGACCGCCGACCCGCGCTTGCTCATCGCCCTCGACATCGACGGCACGGTGCTGCACGAAGACACCACTCTGCCGCCCGCCGCACTCGAGCAAGTGCACCGCTTGCGCGATGCGGGCCATGAGGTCATGCTCGCGACCGGTCGCTCCGTCGCCATGACGTTGCCCGTGCTCGATCGGCTCGACATCACGCCCGCCTACGTCGTCGCCTCGAACGGCGCGATTCTGCTCAAGCGCGACCCGGATGCTCCGACCGGCTACCGACGGCACCACGTCGAGACCTTTGATCCGACGGAAGTGCTGACGAGCATCCGCCCGCATCTGACGCAAGCGAACTACGCCGTCGAAGACGAAACGGGCGTGTATCGCTACACCGGGTGGTTTCCCGATGGCGCACTCGGCGCCGTGAGCCACGAGGTGCCGTTTGAGCAGCTGTGCAGCGAACCCGCGACGCGCGTCGTCGTGATCTCGCCCGGTCACGCGATGGAAGAGTTTCTCGCTGTCGTCGAGCTCATGGGCCTGCACCAGGTGAGCTACAACGTGGGCTGGACGGCGTGGCTCGACATCGCGCCCGACGGCGTCAACAAGTCCACGGCCCTCGAGCGGGTTCGGGATGCTCTGGGCATCGCTGGCGAGCACGTCGTGACCGTGGGCGACGGCCGCAACGACATCGAGATGCTCGGCTGGGCGGCGGCGCTTGGCGGCCGGGGTATCGCGATGGGTCAAGCGCCCGCCGAGGTTATTGCCGCCGCCTCGGAGGTCACTGCTCGAGACACCGACGACGGTTTGGCGAAGGCTCTCGCGACGCTCTAAGGCCCTCTCGGTGAGGCACTCGGAGGAGATGCATAGCCGCCTCGATCAGGGGTTCTGCAGAAGCGTCGGATAGCATGGAAGACTGATATCCAAGGAGGGCTGTCCGAGCGGCCGATGGAGCCAGTCTTGAAAACTGGTGGGCAGCAATGTCTCGTGGGTTCGAATCCCACGCCCTCCGCTCGTTCAGGTCTGCGATGCCCGAGGGGGACATCATGAGTGAACCGGTACGCGATCGCGGAAGTCGCTCGTTGCCGACCGCCCAGGTACGACACGGCCGACTGCGCCGTTCGCGGGCGTGGAAGACCATTTTTGCGACGCTCGCCGCGTCGCTCGCTGTCGTGCTCGTGAGCACGGTATCCGTCGGCGCCATCACTGTTGCCCAGATCAACGCCAACATCGACGTCGTTGAGCTCGAGGTTCTCGAGGGTCAAGAAGAGCGCGTGATTCCTACCGTGGGCGAGTGGGAGGGCGGCTTCAACGTCATGCTCGTTGGCGTTGACAACGACGAGGGTCAGTCTGACGCCGATGAGCGTGGCGGTGCGACGCTCAACGACGTCAACATCTTGGTTCACGTCGCCGAAGACCAGCAGTCGGCTGTCGCCGTCAGCTTTCCGCGCGACCTCGTTGTGCCCATTCCCTCGTGCCCCGACCCCGACGGCGAGGGTGCGTCGTATGCCATGTCGGCGCAGCCGCTCAACGTTGCGTATTCCTACGGGGGGCTCGGCTGTGTCGTCTTGACCATCGAAGCTCT
Organism: Actinomycetota bacterium; assembly: GCA_039796515.1. Lineage (GTDB taxonomy): Bacteria > Actinomycetota > Actinomycetes > Actinomycetales > Microbacteriaceae > Microcella. The sequence continues at coordinate 799 of JBDKJR010000250.1, read as the reverse complement.
GACCGGGCTGACGATTCCCTACGCTGGCACGATTTCGTTCGGTGGCGTTGCCCAGATGTCGACCGCCGTGGGCGGCGTTGAGGTGTGTGTCGACGGTGCGATCAACGACCCGTACACGGGTCTCTTCCTTCCCGCGGCCGGCACCTACACGGTCGAGGGAAAGCAGGCACTCGCATTCTTGCGGTCACGGTATGGCGTGGGTGACGGCAGCGACCTGGGCCGCATTAGCTCGCAGCAGGTCTACATGTCGTCGCTCATTCGCAAAGTACAAAACGAAGGCGTCTTGACCGACTTCACCAAGCTCTACGGCCTCGCCCAAGTGGCGTCGAATTCGATGAAGCTCTCGAGCAGCCTCGCCCGCATCGACACGATGGTGTCGATGGCGCAAGCATTGCGCACCGTGCCGACCGAGAACATCGTGTTCGTGCAGTATCCGGGCCGAACGGGCGGCACGGGCGTGTATGCCGGCAAGGTGCAGCCGATTAAGTCGGCGGCAGACGCACTGTTTGCCCGCATCCGTGCCGACGAGCGTTTCACTCTTGAGGCGGGAAACACGGGAATCGGCTCGACCGAAAACCCGAATGCGCCGACGGGTGAGGCGACCCCCGAACCGACGCCCACCGAAGAGGTGGTGCCGAAGAACGGCAAGGTGGTTCCCGAAGTCGAGCCCACCCTTGAACCGGTAGCGCCCGAGGCGCCCGTTGCCGTGCTCGAGGGCGTGCAGGGCCAGACGGCCGCGGACTACACCTGCTCGGTCGCCAACTAGGGCCGTGACCGGCTGGTCGCTCTGGCCGGTATA
>JBDKJR010000249.1:0-3727 GCA_039796515.1 Actinomycetota bacterium | reverse complement strand
CTCGGGGCGCTTCACCGGGCCGCATCCTCCGGCACACGCGCCTCGAGGGCCGCGCGCACCTGCGGCAAAATCCGGTAGACATCGCCACAGCTGAGCGTCATAACGATGTCGCCCGGGCGTGCAATCTCGGCCACCCGGTCGGCGGCGGCCTGCCAGTCGGGTCGATAGTCAACCTTCTCGGCATCGTCGAACCGCTCGACCACGAGGGCCCCGGTCACACCCGGAATCGGGTCTTCACGGGCGCCGTAGACGTCGAGCACGACGGTGTGGTCGGCTCCCTGCTCGTAGACCTCGGCAAACTCGGCGGCCATCGCTTGCGTGCGGCTGAAGAGATGGGGTTGGTGAATGGCGATCACTCGCCCCTCCCCCACGACGGACCGCGCCGTCTGCAGCGCCGCCGCGACTTCGGTCGGGTGGTGCGCGTAGTCGTCATAGAGCCGAACACCATCGGCAGTGCCATGCGACTCGAAGCGGCGCTGAGTGCCCGCGAATCCGTCGAGCGATCGAACGGCGTCGGCGGGGTCGATTCCGAGTCCCACGAGTACGGCGATCACGCCCGCCGCGTTGAGCGCATTGTGGCGACCGGGAATCGCGAGCTCTCCCGCATACTCGGTCGAGCCAACGGCCACCCGATAGCTCATGGGGCCCGACGTGCTGAGGTTCACGAGGCGAACATCCGCATCCGGGGCCTCACCGAACGTGAGCACGGGGGGCGCGCCCTCTACCGCGCGTCGCTTCTCGGCCAAGCGCACCGTCGCGGGGTCATCGGCAGAGAGCACGAGCAACTCGCTCGCCCCCGCCGCAAAGGTCTCGAAGGCTCCCTCGAGAGCGTCTTCATCGCCGTAGTGATCCAGGTGATCGGTGTCGATGTTCGTGATGAGCGCGACGGCGACGTCATAGAGCAAGAACGAACCGTCGGATTCGTCGGCCTCGACGACGAAGAGATCGCCCGTACCCCACGCCGCGCTCGTGTCGGCGCCGTGGATGACCGCTCCGTTCACGAACGACGGGTCGCGGTCGAGCGCGCGGAGAGCCCACACGAGCATGCCGGTCGACGTCGACTTGCCATGCGCAGCCGCGACGGCAACGAGCCTCTCGCCTCGCACGAGCCACGCGAGCGCTTGAGAGCGGTGCAGCACCGGGATGCCCCGGCGCAAGGCCTCTTGGTACTCGGGGTTCTCGACCCAGAGCGCGCCCGTCACGACGAGCGTGTCGGCGTCGCCCACGTGGGCGGCATCGTGCCCGATGCTCACGGGAATTCCCAGATCAATGAGGGATTGCACGGTGCCCGAGTGAGAGCGATCGCTGCCCGTCACGACATAACCGCGCGCATGAAACATGCGCGCGATGCCGCTCATGCCGCTTCCGCCGATACCGACAAAGTGCAAACGGCCGAGCGACTCGGGCATGACGAGGGAGAGGTCAGGCTTGATCATCGTCACCCAGCCTAAGCCGGAGAGGAAGCGGGCTTGGCCTCACCGAGAGCCTCACGCACGAGCGCCAAGAGCGCGGCATCTCCGTCGCGCCGACCCACGAGCTGGGCGGCCGCAGCCATGCGGGCGATCTCGGCACGGCGGCCCAAGAGAGAAACGAGCGATCGAGCCACCCACTCGGGGGTGAAATCGGCGTCGGCGACGAGCACGGCTCCACCGGCCGACACGAGGTCTCGCGCGTTGAGTCGCTGTTCGCCGTTGCCCGCCGCGTAGGGAACGAGAACAGACGGCAAGCCGAGCGCAGCGAGCTCGCTCACCGTCGCCGAACCGGCGCGGCACACCACGAGGTCGGCGACCGCGAAAGCAAGGTGCATCCGATCGCAATACGTCATGGTGTGGTAGCCCGCGAGCCCGGGATCGTCTCCCCCGCGACCGGTTCCGGTGATGTGGAGCACTTGCCAGCCCGTACCGAGCAGGCGAGCCGCCGAGGCGGTCATGGTCTCGTTGATGCGTTGCGCCCCGGTTGATCCGCCCGTAACGAGCACCACGGGGCGGCTGCTGTCGAGGCCAAACTCCCGCACCGCGTCGTCGCGCACCGCCGCGCGATCGAGGCTCGTAATCTCGGGCCGCAGGGGCATGCCCGTGAGTCGCGCCCCGCGAAGTCTCGTTGCAGCGAAGGTGATGGCAGCACGTCCGCCCAGTGCGACCGCAAGGCGGTTCGCGATACCGGGCCGCGCATTGGCTTCGTGCGCGACGAAGGGGATGCCTTCTTGGCGCGCTGCCACGTAGGCCGGCGCCGAGGCATATCCCCCAAAACCGACGACAACATCCACGCCTCGATCACGAATAATCGCGCGCGTTCGCTGCACTGCCTCTCGAAAACGACCGGGGAACAACAGCGCCGCGCGGTTGGGTCGGCGCGGGAACGGAACGCGGGGAATCGTGATCAATTCATAGCCGCGATCAGGCACGAGACGGGCTTCGAGTCCCTCGGCCGTGCCCAGAACCAGAACGTCGACCGAGGGCTCGACAGATCGCCAATGGTCGGCCAGCGCGAGGAGCGGGTTGACGTGACCAGCCGTGCCGCCCCCCGCCAAGAGAGCGGTCGTCACGGGGCCCTCATCCCTCGCGAGGGCGCAGCTGGCAAGGATGCTCGCTGCGGGAGGGGCAGGTCTCGAGCGAGAGACAGAACGACGCCAATGGCCAACAGCGACGAAACGAGTGCCGACCCACCGGCCGAGATGAAGGGTAACGGGAGACCGAGCACCGGCAAGAGACCCAAGACAACGGCGATGTTGACGAGCGCTTGCCCGATGATCCAGACCATGATGGCGCCCGTGGCAATGCGGTGGAACGGGTTGTCGTGTCGACGCACGAGGCGCACGAGCGCGATGGCGAGCACAGCGAAGAGCACGAGCACGACAAGCGCCCCGATCAGCCCGAGTTCTTCACCGATGATCGCGAAAATGAAGTCGCTCTCGGCGTGCGGAAGCCACCGCCACTTGGTGGCCGAGTTGCCGAGCCCGACGCCAAAGATTCCCCCGGAACCCAAGGCCCACAACGCGTGCACGGACTGCCAGCACGTGAACTCATAGTCTTCGGGCGCACAGCCATTGAGCCACACGTCGATGCGGCTAGATCGCGAACTCGAGGTGAGGGCGAACACCACGGCCCCGATCGCGATGACCGCAACCATGCCCGCGAGATAGCGAAGCGGAGCGCCGGCAAAGAACAAAGCCGCCAGCACGATGGCGATCATGATGGATGCCGTACCGAGGTCTTGCCCCAGCAGCACGAGCGCCACGGCCATGAGCGACACGGGCACCGCCGGAATCACGACGCTGCGCCAATCGGTAAAGGCGTTCGCGCGATCGGCGAGCACGGTCGCCAGCCAAATGACAAGCGCGAGCTTCAAGAACTCGGAGGGCTGAGCGGTAAAGCCCGCGATGGAGATCCAGTTTTGGTTTCCGCCGTAGTCGTAGCCCAGCCCCGTGAAGACCAAGAGCTGCAGACCGAGGCCGACCATGACGGCATGGCGAGCCCAGCGCCGCCAAAAGATTGCGGGAAGCCGAGCGATCGTGAGCATGAGTGGAATACCGATGAGGGCGAACAAGCCCTGACGCAGGAAGATGGCGAAGAAGTCGCCCTCGTTGTTTTGAGCCGAGGTCACGGCCGATGACGAGAGCACCATGACGAGCCCGAATAGCACGAGAAACACCACGGTGCCGACGACGAGCAATGCGTCCGGGTGCTCGACCCCAAAGAGCCGGCGAACCGCGACGACCGCGGCGGGT
>JBDKJR010000248.1:0-3687 GCA_039796515.1 Actinomycetota bacterium | reverse complement strand
CGCGGGCCGTCTTTGAAGGTCGGGTGCCAGACGTCGAGCTCGGCGCTCGGCTCGGTGAACGGAAAGTAGTTGGGGCGCAAGCGAATGCGCGCACCCTCGCCGATGACGGCGCGCGCGAGGTGCTCGAGCGTGCCGCGCAAGTGCGCCATCGTGAGGCCCTTGTCGATCGCGATGCCCTCGAGCTGGTGAAAGACCGGGGTGTGGGTCGCGTCGAGCTCGTCTTTGCGGAAGACGCGGCCCGGCGAGACCACATAGAGCGGAACACCGCGGTCGAGCAGCGACCGAACTTGCACGGGGCTCGTCTGCGTGCGCAGCAGCAGGTGGCGGTCTTCGGGCTCGATGAAGAAGGTGTCTTGCGTGCCGCGGGCCGGGTGATCGGCATCCATGTTGAGGGCGTCGAAGTTGAACCACTCGTTTTCGAGCTCGGGCCCCTCGGCGACCTCCCACCCCATGGCGATAAAGATGTCGCTCATCTGCTCCATGAGCGTCGTGAGCGGATGCCGTGCTCCCGAGAGGCGCAGCGGAGCAATCGCCGTCACGTCGATCGCTTCGGCGGCGAGCTTCTGCTGCTCTTCCGCCGCCGCCAGCTCGGCTTCGCGAGCCGCTACCGCCTGCCCGACGCGAGCGCGCGCTTGGCCAACAAGCTTGCCGAGGGCTGCCTTTTGGTCGGCAGGAACATCGCGCAACAGCGCGTTGAGCGCCGCGAGCGGCGAAGCGTCTCCGGCGTGAGCCGATTTGGCGGCTTTCAGCGCGGTGGTGTCGGGCGCGGCAGCGAGCGCGGCGAGCGCGGCGTCAACAGCGCTCTCAACGGCGGCTTCGGTGATCTCGGGGCTGGATGGCACGAGAACTGAGTTTAGTGCGGGCCGGCGGCGCCATTCGCCCGCTGCGCAAAGGCGCTCTCATAGAGGCACACGGCTGCCGCGGTCGCGAGGTTGAGCGACTCAGCCTGACCGTAGATCGGCACGATCACCGCGCGATCGGCGAGCGCGAGTTGCTCGTCGGTCAGCCCGCGAGCCTCATTGCCGAACAACCACGCGGTGGGGCCGTCGAGCTCGCCCTCGGAGCGAACCGCGAGCAGGTCATCCCCCGAGATGTCGGCGGCAAGGATGCGCATGCCGAGCCCCCGCAACACCTCGAGCGTGCTCGCGAGCGGCACCCCCACGACGACCGGCACATGAAACAGCGAGCCCGTGGTGGCCCGCACAACCTTGGGGTTGAAGACATCCACACTCGTCCCGGTGAGGATGACAGCGTCGGCGCCCGCGGCATCGGCCACGCGGATGATCGTTCCGGCGTTGCCGGGGTCGCGCACTTCTTCGAGCACGGCCACGAGCCGCGGCTGGCGCCCGAGAAGCTCGTCGAGAGCGAGCGGGAACTGCCGACAGACCGCAACGACGCCCTGCGGAGTGACGGTGTCGGCGATGACGTCGAGCACGGCATCCGTCACGGTCTCGATGCGCACCTGGGCTGAGGCAGCGGCGCGCGCGAGCGCCGGATGCCGATCGAGGGCCGCGAGCGTGGCAAAGACTTCGATGACGAGATCGGCGCGGTACGCGAGCGCCTCAGCGACCGCTTGCGGGCCCTCAATCAGAAAGAGGCCCGTTTCTCCGCGCTGGTTCTTTTTCGCGAGTTTCGCTGCCGCACGCACGCGGGGCGAGCGCGGGTTATCGATCACGGTCTCATGGTATCGAGAGGGCACTTAACGCCTGGTGAACGTCCGTAAGCGGCGCGCCCCCGCCAGGGCAGACGGGCGGATGCCCGCGCACACGACGACGGCGCGCCCCCGAAGGGGACGCGCCGTCGTGCCGTGCGAGGAAGCGGACTAGGCCGCGTCGGCCTTGGGAGCCGAGGTGTCGACCGGAAGGGCCTCTTTGGCGACCTTCACGAGCGCGGTGAACGCCGCGGGCTCGTTGACGGCCAGCTCGGCGAGCATGCGACGGTCAACCTCAACACCGGCAATACCGAGGCCCTGGATGAGGCGGTTGTACGTCATGCCGTTGGCGCGGGCCGCGGCGTTGATGCGCTGAATCCAGAGGCGACGGAACTCGCCCTTCTTCGCGCGACGGTCGCGGTAGGCGTAGACGAGGGAGTGAGTGACCTGCTCCTTGGCCTTGCGGTAGAGGCGCGACCGCTGACCGCGGTAGCCCTCGGCACGCTCGAGGATGACCCGACGCTTCTTCTGGGCGTTGACTGCCCGCTTGACTCTTGCCATTTCTTAGTCCTTCAGATCGTTTCTCGGGTCTTACTTCTTGCCGATGAGCTTCTTGATCGTCTTCGCGTCTTGCGGGGCGAGCACGACCTCACGATTCAAGCGGCGGGTGGTCTCACTGGACTTCTTCTCCAGGTTGTGGCGCATGCCTGCACCCTGCTTCATGACCTTGCCGGAGCCGGTCAGCTTGAAGCGCTTCTTGGCACCGGAGTGCGTCTTCTGCTTGGGCATTGCTTCCTCGTTTCTCGTTAGGTTGGATGCGCGTCGCGGCTTAGGCCGACGCGGAGGGCTTGGGCGCTGCCGCGGGCTTCGCGGCGGCGGGCTTGGCGGCAGCCGGCTTGGCTGCTGCGGGCTTCGCTGCTGCGGGCTTCTCGGCCGCCGGCTTCGCGGCTGCGGGCTTGGCTGCGGCAGGCTTGGCGGCTGCGGGCTTTGCTGCCGCATTCTCTGCGTCAGGCTTCGCTGCTGCCTTCTCTGCTGCTGCGGGCTTCGCGGCTGCGGGCTTATCTGCTGCGGGCTTCGCGGTTGCCGGCTTCGCGGTTGCCGGCTTCGCAGCGGCAGGCTTCTCGGCTGCAGGCTTCGCAGCAGCAGGCTGCTCGGCGGCCGTCTCGGCGGCCGGGGCAGGAGCCGCGGGAGCCTTCTCGGCGGTCTTCGCGGCGGGGGCCTCAGTCTTGGGAGCCGACTCGCCCTCTTTGCGAGCAGCCTTCGACGCAGCACGCTGAGCCATCTGCTCGGCCTTCGCGTCAGCCTTGTTGCGAAGCGGGCCAATGATCATGACCATGTTGCGGCCATCGATCATGGGGCTCGACTCCACGGTGCCGTACTCAGCGACGTCTTCGGCGAAGCGCTGCAGCAAGCGAACACCCTGCTCGGGGCGCGACTGCTCACGACCACGGAACAGAATCATGGCCTTGACCTTGTCGCCCGCCTGCAAGAAGCCCTCGGCGCGCTTGCGCTTGGTCTCGTAGTCGTGCTTGTCGATCTTCAGGCGAAAACGCACCTCTTTGAGGATCGTGTTGGCCTGGTTGCGGCGGGCCTCTTTGGCCTTCTGCGCCGCCTCGTACTTGAACTTGCCGTAGTCCATGATCTTGACCACGGGCGGCTTCGAGTTGGGGGCGACCTCGACGAGATCGAGGTCGGCCTCTTGCGCCAAGCGCAGGGCTACCTCAATCTTGACGACTCCGACCTGCTCACCGGCGGGGCCCACAAGACGGACCTCGGGGACGCGGATACGGTCGTTCGTTCTCGGTTCGCTGATGCGATTCTCCTCTGTCGTGATCCGAGTGGATCAGTGGTGATTCCATCGAAAGAGGAGCGCAGCATCCCTGGCACTTGACCAGCACCACCCACGGACTTCGCGCGGCTTTTCAGCCGTCAAACGGGGTGATTCGACCCGGTAACCTAGTAGTCGGTCAAGCGCGGGTGGGAGAACTCTCCACTTTCGTACCGGGGATCTGGCCCCGGAGCCCGCATAACGATAG
>JBDKJR010000247.1:0-3339 GCA_039796515.1 Actinomycetota bacterium | reverse complement strand
CCGCTCGGCAAGACCAACATGGACGAGTTCGCCATGGGGTCGAGCACCGAGCACTCCGCCTATGGGCCCACGAAGAACCCCTGGGATCTCACGCGCATTCCCGGCGGTTCGGGCGGTGGTTCGGCCGCGGCGGTCTCGGCCTTTGAGGCGCCCGTCGCACTCGGTAGTGACACCGGCGGCAGCATCCGTCAGCCCGCTGCGGTCACCGGGTCGGTCGGCGTCAAGCCCACCTATGGCGGGGTCAGCCGTTATGGCGCGATCGCGCTCGCGTCGTCGCTCGACCAGGTCGGGCCGGTGTCGCGGTCGGTTCTGGATGCTGCGCTCGTGCACGACGTCATCGGCGGGCACGACGTGCGTGACGCCACGAGCATCCCCGATGCCTGGCCCTCGATGGCCGCGGCTGCTCGGGCCGGCCAGTCGGGTGATGCGCTCAAGGGTGTGCGCGTCGGTGTCGTGAAGCAGCTCGAGGGCGACGGATTTCAGGCGGGCGTCAAGTCGGTCTACCACGAGACGCTCGAGCTCATGGCTGCCGCGGGGGCCGAGATCGTTGAGGTCAGTGCGCCCCATTTTGAGTATGCGGTCGCGGCCTACTACTTGATCTTGCCGGCGGAGGCGTCGAGCAACCTGGCGAAGTTCGACTCGGTGCGCTTTGGTTTGCGCAGCGAGGTGCCCGGCGGAACCGTCGAAGACGTCATGGCGGCGACGCGCGAGGCGGGCTTCGGGCCCGAGGTGAAGCGTCGCATCATTCTTGGCACGTACGCGCTGTCGGCGGGCTACTACGACGCCTACTACGGCAGTGCGCAGAAGGTGCGCACGCTCATTCAGCGCGACTTTGCCGCGTGCTTCGAGCAGGCCGACATTCTCGTGTCGCCGAGTGCGCCGACGACGGCGTTTAAGTTTGGTGAGAAGCTCGCTGATCCGCTGGCGATGTACCTCAACGACGTGACGACGATTCCGGCGAACCTGGCTGGCGTGCCCGGAATGGGTCTGCCGATGGGGCTCGCGCCGGAAGACGGTCTGCCGGTGGGGCTGCAGCTGATGGCGCCCGCGCGCGAAGACGCGCGGCTCTACACCGCCGGTGCGGCGATCGAGCAACTGCTCGAGGCGCAGTGGGGCGGGCCGCTGTGGGCCAAGGCGCCGGAGCTGCGCACGCGCTAGTCACGCCGCGCCGCGAGCGGCAGTGCTGCTGTTTGCCGGGCCGTGCGTCCGCGACGCCGCTGCGCTAGCCACCGCGCGCCCGCGCCGGCGACGCCCCGGCGTTAGCCGCCACTCGTGCGCCCGCGCCGGCGACGCCCCGGCGTTAGCCGCCACGCCTGCGCCCGCGCCCTGGCACCAGCGCACGACAACACCTTCCGATCTGCCGCGCTACCCCGCTCCCGCGAGGGCACGCTCGCGCTCGATGATCGGACTCTTGCTCGGTGCGGGTATCGGCCGCTGCTCAGGGTCGATCGAGCGCGGGGGAATCAGCACGAGCTCGCCCGATTGTCGCTCGAACCTCCACCCGTTGTTGTGCAGCAAGAGGTGATGGTGTCGACAGAGCAATACCCCGTGGGCCAGGTCGGTCGTTCCGCCTTCTGACCAGGGCACGATGTGGTGCGCTTCGGTCCACGAGGGTGGTCGTTCGCAGCCGGGGAATCGGCAGCCTCCGTCGCGAGCGGCTAGAGCGATGCGCTGGCGGCGCGTGAAGAGTCTCGCTTCGCGGCCGAGCGCCACGACGTCGCCCCGAGGGTCGATGACGACCGGGATGACGCCGGAGGAGCATCCGTGTCGATGGGCCGTGTGGATGCTCACGGGCTCGGTCTGCCCTTCGATGCGCGCGAGGCCGCGGCCGGTGCGCAGGTCGCGCTCGGCAACGATGACCTGCACGGCGGGGGACCGGGCGCCGATGACCTCGGTCGGGGCGACGTCGCCGCCAATGCGCACGAGGTCGACGAGGGCGTCGAGTGTGAGCTGTTCGGTCGTGCGCGTATCGCGCGTGATGCGCTCAGCGCGTTCGCGTTCGCCGGGACTCACGAAACTCGGGCCGCCGCGGCGGGGAGACGTTGCTCCGTCGACCGCTTCGCGCACGAGCGCGGCCGACTCGGGGTCAAGGAGTCCGCTCAGGCGGGTCATGCCATCGGCCTGGCGGCTGAGATAGAGGTAGCGGCGATCGAGCAGAGCTTGCTCTCGTTCTGCGATGCGCTCTGGCTGGCCCTCGAGGTCAAGCCGGGCACGAGCCTGACGGGCGCGCGCGGCAAGCTGCTCGAGTGTGAGCACCGCTGACTCGGCAACCAGCTGGCTCGCTGCCGTGCTGAGCTGCGCGGCCGTGACGTTCGCGTCGGGCTGGCCGAGCGCGCGAGTGATAGCGTCGGCGGCTGCGACGCTCAGCCGTGCGTGGGCGACTGCCGCGGCGATGGGCTCGAGCCACGATGCGGCGGTGGCGTCGCTCTGGCTGGCGACCGAGCCGGCGACAAGGGACCCGTCCGCGGGCGACTCCGTCGCGAGCGCATCACCGAGAACCCCGTCGGCATCAGCCGAACTCGAGCCCGCACCATTGCCGGCGAGCATCGCCCCGACCCGCACGAGAGCTGCCGCCTCGTGAGCGCTCGCACCAGTGAGGTGCTGCACGAGGTGGTGCGCGGTGCGACTGCCGAGCCGCTGGGCGAGCCCCTCGTGGCCGAGCGAATGGTGCGAGCGACGGGCGATTTCGTCGGCGAGAATCGCGAGGTTGGCCTCGGTGCGGCGCCGCAACTCGGCGAGCTCTGAGTGCTGGGCAAGCAGGGCATCGTCGCTCAACTCGCGAACGACCGTGTGCTCCAGCGTCTGCAGGGCCGGCACCCCGAACGCCTCGGCCACGCCCGAAGGCCGGGTCGATAGTGCGTTCGAAGTGAGCATGCCCAATTCTCTCAATAGGTAGAACTGATGTACATAGGGTGAGGCAAACTCGTGGATAAGAAATCACGGGCGTACTTGTGGAGGAGGGGACGTGGGCGGCGAACCCGGGCCCCCGCAACCTCCCGACCCGGTGCAGAGACCCCCGACCCCTCCGCAACCTCCCGCCCCGAGCATCCACCTGCAAGAATCGCCCCTGATGATCACGCGCGTTTTGACCCTCGTTGCCTACACGGCGCTGCCGATCGTGGGCGTGCTGTGGCTCGGCTGGGATTGGCGCGAAATCGTGCTGCTCTATTGGCTCGAGAACATCAGCCTGGGATTAGCGATGTTCGTCACGCTGCTGCGCGTCGCCCGCGCCACGCCGATGCCCGCGCCAACCCCGGCAACCACCCCCGAAGCCCAGCCCACACCAGCCTCCAGCACGCACCCCACCCTCGACCCGACAACCCACCCCGTCGGCGGCAT
>JBDKJR010000246.1:0-4227 GCA_039796515.1 Actinomycetota bacterium | reverse complement strand
CGTCGCGGTCGATGCCGCTGGCAAGCGCGTCAGTCACGCGGGAGAGCCTAACCGCCCTCCCTGCGGGGGGCATCCCCCGCGCGTCAGACCGGCGTCACGCCGTCGGCGTCAGGCGGACTTTTCGTGCGGGGCGGATGCCCGCCGCGACCCCGCGACTGCCCCCACGACCACGACGAGCGTGAGCGCCGCGAGCGCCGCGGTCGCTGCCGCGACCCCCCAGATCGCTCCGCCCACGCCCGCGAGTGGATACGCCACGGCGTACCACGCGTGCGACGTCGAGAAGCGCGCGGCGAACACCGCCGGTCGGTCGGCGGTCGAGATGTCACGGCGAATGAGGCGCGCGCTCGGGGTGCTGACGGCCGACGATGCCGCGCCCAGCAGCATCCAGAGCGCGCCGAGCGAGGCAAGCTCGAGGCCCGGCCCGGTCTCGAGGGCAGCCACGAGAGCGAGAATCACAACGATTGCCGCGGCGCCGCTCGTCATGACCGTGCGGTCACTCACGCGGCGCAGCACGGCGGGCAACACGAGCGCGACGACAATCGAGCCGACGCCGAACAGGGCGAGGGCAATTCCGAGCGGAGCCGCGACGTCGTCAACCCCGCCTTCGAACCGCAGCGCGATGACGACCGTGTTGACGAGCACCGTCGCATAGACGGCCGCGACGGCGGCGTCGAGCAACGCGAGAAACCGCGTCGACTCCACTGTGCCGATGAGGCGGATGCCCCGCCCGAGGCGCGATACAAAGGGCTCGCCGGTCACGGGCGTGCGCAGCTCGAGCCGTGACAGCAGCACCGCCGCGAGCGATGCGGCGAATCCGGCGGCCGTGATCGCAAAGAGCCACGAGGTCGGCACGAGCGTCACGAGCACGGCCGCGAGCAGCGGACTCACGAGCGACTCGAGGTCATACGCGAGGCGCGAGAGCGATTGCGCGGCCGTGTAGTCCTTCTCGTCGGGCAGTACTTCTGGAATCGCGGCCTGGAAGGTCGGCGTGAAGACAGCCGACGCGGTTTGCAGCAGAACGATGGCGGCGTAGAGCTGCCACGCCTCGGTGACCGCAACGAGCGACAGGGCCACCACGATGCGCGCCGCATCCGCGCTCACCAAGATGGCTCGGCTCGATCGCCCGGCAAGCAGGGCCGTCGCGATCGGCGAGATGACGACATAGGTGGCAATGCGAATCGTGAGCGCGATGCTCAGCACGACTCCTGCGTCGTCGCCGGCGATGCGCGCGGCCAGCAGAGCAATGGCGACGGTGAGGATGCCCGTGCCGAGCAACGAGGCCACTTGCGACGCGAAGAGCGCCGCAAACCGCCGATCGCGCAGCACCGAGATCATGAGCGGCTAGAGCCAGTCGCGACGCTTGAACGCAACGTAGAGCCCCACGCCGAGCAGCACCATGAGCCCGATCGCGAAGGGATACCCCCACACCCACTGCAGCTCGGGCATGTAGCGAAAGTTCATGCCGTAGACGGTGCCGACGAGCGTGGGGGCAAACAGGATGGCCGCCCACGAGGTGATGCGCTTGATTTGCTCGTTCTGCTCGACACTGACCTCGGTCATGCGGCGAGTCACGAGCGTCGACTGCACCTGCAGAGCCTTGTCGAGCAAGGCCCGGAAGCCATCGGCCCGATCGGCCGCTCGCGTCACGTGGTCGAGAACGTCGCCGAGCAAGTGGGTGAGGTCGGCGTCGACCCCGTACGTCGGCCCGCCGCGTTGCAAGGCCTCGACGATGCCGATGAGCGGCTGCACGGCCCGCTGAAATCCGATGACTTCACTCGAGAGGTCATAAATGCGGCGCGTGAGCTCTTGGTGATCAGACTCACCGAACAGCTCGTCTTCGATTTCGTCGATGTCGTTCTCGAGCCCCGCGATCACGGGCTCGTACTCGTCAACGACCTCATCGAGCACGGCGTAGAGAATCGCTTCAGGCCCCTTCGTGAGCAGGGCAACATCGGCCTCGATCCGGTCGCGCACCGCCGCGAGGTCGGGTGACTCGGCGTGGCGCACCGTGACGACAAACTGCGGGCCCACGAAGACGTGCAGTTCGCCGAACTCGACGGTTTCGGTCTCGTCGATGTAGCGCGCCGTGCGCAGCGCGAGAAAGAGCGTGTCACCGTAGCGCTCAAGCTTTGATCGCTGGTGGCCCTTGAGCGCGTCATCGACCGCCAAGTGGTGCAGGCCAAACTCGGCAGCGACCGAATCGAGTTCATCGCGCGTGGGGCGATACAAGCCAATCCACGCGATGCCGCCCGTGGCGCGGGTGACGTCGTAGGTGTCGTCGAGCCCCACGACCCCGGGCCGACGCAACCCGTCGACATAGACAGCGCTATCGACGACGGCCACGCGCGGCCCCTTCGGTGGTTGACCTCATGGCCGCTCCTTGCTTCGGTGCGACGGTCAGCGCAACTGGCCGAACGCTTCGGCCTTCTTGATGGGGCCCGCGATGAGAATCGTATCTCCCGCCTCGATCACGGTGTCGGCATCCGCATTGCACCACTCTTTCGTGCCGCGCTGCACGGCCATGACCGTCACGCCATACTCTTGCCGCAGTTCGGTGTCGCCCAGTCGCTTGCCCTCGACAATGCGGTTGGGGGGCATCTTCACGATCGCGTAGTCATCGTCAACTTCGATGTAGTCGAGCGCGGCGCCGCGCACGAGGTGCGCCACGCGACGGCCCATTTCGTGTTCGGGGTAGATAACGTGCTTCACGCCGAGCTGCGACAAGATCTGCCCGTGTGCGTCGCTCACGGCCTTGGTCCACAAGTGCGGAATCTCCATGCGCAGCAAAATTGACGTGGTGAGGATGCTCGACTGAACGTCGGTGCCAATGGCCACGATGACGCGGTCAAACTCGTGCACCGCGAGCTGCCGCAGCACCTCTTCGTTGGTCGTGTCGGCGCGCACCACTTGCGTGAGTTGCCCGTTGAGCGACTGAACAATGTCTTCGTCGGAGTCGATGCCGAGCACCTCGGTGCCCGTCTCCATGAGCTCGAGGGCAATGGCGCGACCAAAGCGGCCGAGGCCGATGACGGCAACGGCGTCGGCTTCGGCGATGCGGGTGGCACGGTCGCGGCTGAAGAAGCGTTGGTTACCCAATGACGGGCCTTTCTTTCGGAAGCTCGTAGAGCACCTTACGTTGACGTAGCACCAGGGCGGTGCCGAGCGTCAGGGGGCCAAGGCGGCCAAGGAACATGAGAACCATCAAGATGATGTGGCCCGCGGGCGGCAGATTCGGGGTGATTCCCGTGCTGAGCCCCACCGTGGCAAAGGCGGAGATCGCCTCAAACAGCAAGACGTCGAGGCTCAAGTGAGTCATGAGCAAGAGCGCGATCGTGGCGCTCATGACCGCCGCCAGCGAGAGCAAAGTGATGGTGATGGCTTCGCGATGTACCGCGCGCGACAGGCGCTTGCCGAAAATGTTGACGGCACCCTCGCCGCGCAGTTCAGTGATGATGATGAAGAGCAGCACGGCAAAGGTCGTGACCTTGATGCCCCCCGCCGTGCCGGCCGGCCCACCACCGATAAACATGAAGACGTCGAGGCTCAGGAGCGTTTCAGGTTCCATCTGACCGATATCGACCGCGTTGAAGCCTGCGGTTCGCGCTTGCACGGAGTGGAAGAACGACACGAGCACGCGATCGATCGGCGACATCTCTCCGATAGTGGCGCCGTTGTTCCACTCGAAAGCAGCAATGACGACGGTGCCGAGCACGAGCAACAGGGCCGTCATGACAAGCACGAGGTTGGTGTTCATCGTCCAGTGCAAAGGACGGCGCAGCTCGCGCCGAAGCTGCAGCAGCACCGGGAAGCCCAGGCCACCCAGAATCGTCGCGATACACATGGGCAACACAATGATCGGATCCGTCGCGAAACTGATCATGTTGTCGCTAAACGGTGCGAAGCCCGCGTTGTTGAACGCGGAGATCGCCAAAAACACTCCGCGGCCGAACGCCGTCGGCAGCTCGACGCCGTAGGAGAGCCAGAACTGCAGCGTGAGAATCATCGCCACGATCGCTTCGATCACGAGCGACGTCAACAGAATGCCGCTCGCGAGTCGAGAGGCATCGCCCGTGGTCACGGCGCGGTTCTCGGTGCCCGCGATCATGCGGCCACGCAGCGAGATCTTGCGCAGCAGGGCGAGGCCAATGAGCGAGGCCACGAGCATGATTCCGAGGCCACCGATTTGAATGAAGGCGACGATCACGGCGTGACCAAACGGCGACCAGG